>NZ_CAMYWM010000053.1 GCF_947302755.1 uncultured Anaerovibrio sp. | reverse complement strand
ATGCTCTCACAATATGCTAAAAATAATGGCCCGGACAAAATTGCGTATGGTTTTACTAAAAACATGGAAAATTATTATGAAAACTTTATATATGCTGTAGTAGATGAAAAAGAGACGAAGGAATTTAAAAAATTTTCTGATATTGTAAAGGATTTTAAATATGAAGCTAGGATGGAAAAACTCAAGACGATAATTGAAGGAATGGGCTTGATAAAGAATTATGATTCAATAATTAATCTGGATACATACATGTTTGGGCTTGTTTATATTACGATTTTTGAAGATAAAACTGTTGCAGCAGAAAAATATACGGATTTACATATAAAAATCGGAGAAAAAATTGATGAATTTAAAGAAGATTCGTTACACGTGAAAAATCCTAGTGCATTGAAGCATCTAAAGCTCAGAATTCAAGGATCAATATGTATTTGTAAGGAGTTCGAATCATGAGCAAACATGAAGCATTTATTTTAACTCCTATCACTAGTGTTCTAGAAGAGATGACAGTCGCTGCATCGGGTATTGATGCAGGTATTGAGACATATCCGTTATGGGACTATATTTTGCAATCAACATTCACTAAAATGACTGGTTTTCAAGAACAGAAAATGAAATGCATAGATTGGGAACTTGCAACCAATGGATATGATTATCGACGTTTTTTTCTTGAAGATGTGAAGAACAGAGGTACTTACTCTACATATGATTCTAAAAAAACTGTTTATAATGCGTTACTTGACGAAATTGCTCGCTATTCCGGGAAAAGTAAAAGGGAAATTATTTCTGAACTGAATGGCAAAAATAGTATTAATCCCCGGCAGATTGTACAGGATATTTTGGATAATACTAATGCAATATATTGTAAACAACGTGATTATGAAGAGTTCTTAAAGAGTGATCACCAGTTTCAAAATCAGTTTTGGATTATTCCTAGTATGCAAGAAAAAAAGGCTAAATTATTTGAGTCAAGGATGAGTGACTATTATAATAACGATTTATATCACCATCGAAATCGAATAGCCCATAATACATTATCTTATCAGCAGAATTTACCAGAACTTGAAAGCTTAAAGAATGAAACTGATTTTTCAAGGAACTATTTCTTTTGGTTTGCAATACTGACTTTAATTGATGAAATATTTATGGTGTTATACAAGGAATATTCAAATTATATAAAACTGAATAGCTATTTTGAAGAATGAAAAAAGCATTTTGCAAGATATATTGCAAACGTCAATATTCAGGCCTCAACTCGCCGAAAAAAGTTGACAAAGCCTTGTGTAATCTATAGTTTATAGGGGTGGGAAAAACAATTCGGAACTTACGGAGGTACTGCAATGCCAACAGATGATGAGCTTAGAAAAATGGAGGACACGGGGAACTGCTTTGCCTGCGGTCAGAATAATCCTATTGGACTGAAGCTGGATTTTAAGATTATTTCCAATCAATATATAGCCAAAACCAAAGTGGACAAGAATTATCAGAGCTTCGGCGGCGTGGTCCACGGCGGCATTGTTTCCACTATGCTGGATGAGGCCATGGGAGGCTACCTGTTTAAAACCGGTGAACCGGCCTTTACGGGAAAGCTGAAAATCCGCTACCGCAAGCCTACACCCGTGGGAATGCCCATCACTATCCGGGGCTGGGTGGAAAACCGCAGGCGCAATGTGGTGGAAATGAGGTCGGAGATTATTCTGGAGGACGGCACCATCAGTGCTGAAGGATATGCAAAAATGGTGGTTGTGAAGACGGTGGAGGGCTAGGTACAGCGAATTATTATCAGAATACTCAGAAATTTGACTTATTGACTTTTTATGGAAGCTATATTATCATAGGTAAAGATGTGATTGATTTTACCTATTATTTTGAGAGAGGTGCAATAAATGAAAATTGCTGTAACCTACGATAATGGCAACATTTTCCAGCATTTTGGCAAAACGGAGAGCTTTAAGGTTTTTGAGGTTGAGGATAACAAGGTAGTATCCAGTGAAATTATTGGGTCAAACGGCAGCGGCCATGGTGCCTTGGCTGGCCTTCTGGCGGATAAAGCCATTGATGTGCTTATATGCGGCGGTATTGGTGGCGGTGCCCAGCAGGCATTGGCCAATGCCGGTATTGAGCTTTGTGCCGGAGCCTCCGGGGATGTGGATGCAGCTGTAGAGGCCTATTTGGCCGGTGAACTGGTAAACTCCGGTGTTAATTGTGACCATCATCACGGCGAAGGCCATGACTGCGGCCATCATGAGGAAGGCGGCTGCGGTGGTCACGAAGGCTGCGGCGGATGTGGTGTCCATACTGTTCCGGGCATTGAGGGCCCGAATGTGGGCAAGAAGGTTCGGGTTCACTACAAGGGTACCCTTAACGACGGTACTCAGTTTGATTCTTCCTATGACCGCGGTGAACCGCTGGAATTCGTCTGCGGGGCCGGTATGATGATTCGCGGCTTTGATGTGGCAGTGGCTGATATGAAGGTGGGTGAGACTAAGGATGCCCATATGAAGCCACAGGATGCCTATGGCGAGGTGGATCCAAATGCCATTATGACCGTGGAAATTGACCAGGTACCGGGAGCGGAAAATCTGGAAAAGGGCCAGCGGGTGTACATTACCAACCCAATGGGTCAGCCTTTCCCTGTTACGGTTGCTGAAAAGACGGACACGGAAATTACCTTTGATGCCAACCATGAGCTGGCCGGCAAGGAGCTTAATTTCCAGATTGAACTGGTGGAAATTCTGTAAACAAAATGATTGCCTCATCCCTTTCGCGGGGAAGAGGCAATTTTTTTCTCTTTATATTTGCCCAAAAAAGGCAGCCCGCTGTCAGGCTGCATGGTTGGACGAATTCCGCTGGCAGATAAGGCTGCCCTTGTGCAGGTGTATACCTTGTATTCTGGCGCATTTCTGCGCAGTCCAAGTACCTTAATAAGACAGATTGCGTTCCTTGGCGATTTTTTCTACCTCTTCAACAGAAATATTGGTTGCCTGGGCAATTTGGGAATAGGGCATTTTCATGGCAAGAAGGTTGGTGACAAAATCCAGTGTAGCCTGTAAACGACCTTCTCTCCGTCCTTCAGCCTGCAGCTTTTCCATAATTTCACACATGACATTAACCCCCTTGCTTTCGTGTTTAAAAAAATCAACCCGCTTGGCCAGCTCCGGATAATGCATTTTTGCTGGATCGGGGCAGAAGAAATCCTGCATTAAACGACCCAGCGCATCATTACCCCTATATTCTCCATTGACGTAAATTATATGGGCTGCATCATCAAAGTCTTGGTTCAACTCTGTTATGGTGCGTTCAATATGGTACATGGGCAGCTGGGCACCGAATAAATCCTTTTCGGTAACAAATATGACCCAGGTTTCAGGGAAATCCTCATATTCGGTGTTTTTGTTTATTTCCCGTGAGTCAATCAATACACTATTGAAACGGGCCCGCTTGGGGTTAGCTCCCTCATCGGAGCGTTGAATTTCAACATTGTAAATTTTCCCCACAGAATCTACGGCGATAACATCAAACCGGACACCTCGCCCATATAAATTATGGGCTGACCGCTGAGTAATGACTTCCTTGACAATGATATCATTGCGTTTCAGAAAAATACGAAGCAGCAGCTGCATACATTCGTTATTATCATCGAGACAGATATTGAAAAAGGTGTCATCAATAAGGCGGAATTGCTTAATAAGCTCCAAATACCTTTGGGGCGGATCTCCCTTCAGTAAACCCACGTAGTATCGTCCTTTCTTAGATTATAGCATATTAATGCGAACATAAAAATAATTATAGAGGAAGCTTCAATGTTATTAAAGTAATAATACCATATTTACAATACAAAATAAAGTATATTTTTATTTTACATTTTATATAATAGGTTCTATGCTGTCATATTATTATATTTTGAAAAATTATTCAAATATAATAATATGCGTAAATTCTGAATGTGAATTCTATCGAATGATTTGTTTGTTGTTCTTGGTATTAATTTTTAAGTAAGCGAAGATTATTTGGAGAAATGAGACAAATAAAAGCTGAAAAATACTGTTTACACATTTATAAATAAGTTATAATGAAAATATTAAAGTCTGTTTGAGGGGGGAGTAATTATATTATGAAAAGTCTGTATGACCTTTGTACGCCAAGAAGAGATATATTTGATGATAATCTACATGATGATGCATTAGATTTAGCAAATCTTAAGGATGGGAGCATCGATGTAGATAAGTTCTTTGAAGAAACCTATATTACAGAAGGGATGCACACCCTAATTGATATTTCCTTCCAACGTTTTGCTGGGATTGGTGCCAGAGGTCTTATCCGATTAAAACAGTCAATGGGTGGCGGTAAAACACATAACATGATTACTTTGGCTTTGTTGGCTCAGCATCCGGAACTTCGTAAAAATGTACCATCTGATATTATACATGGTTTCGATAAACCGGTCAGAGTTGTAAGCTACACAGGCCGTAATAATGATATTAAGTATGGTTTATGGGGAGAAATAGCCGAACAGCTGGGGAAAAAAGAAGCATTTAATGAATATTATGCACCATTAGCAGCACCTGGACAGAATTCTTGGATCGAATTACTGAAAGGCGCCCCCGTACTTATTGTATTAGATGAGCTGCCACCATATTTATCATACCTTAGAACAAGACAGATTGGATCAGGAACCGAGGCAGATATTACGGTTACAGCACTGGCCAATCTGTTTAATGCTGTCAATAAGGGCGGTGAATTAAATAATGTATGCATTGTTGTATCTGACTTAAATGCAACCTATGAGACTGGTAGTGGATTACTGGAAGAAGCAATGAAAAATTTGGATCAGGAGCTTTCCCGTACTTCTAAGGACATTGAACCAGTAAAGGCGACTTCTGATGATTTATATATGATTTTGAAAAAGAAGTTGTTTGAGACTCTGCCTGACCAGTCTGATATTACAGAGATTGCCACTGGGTATAAAGAGGCAGTTAATAGAGCCCGTCAGATGAATTATACTGGTGTTGAGGCTAATAGCATTTATACGGGAATAAATGAAGTATATCCATTTCATCCGTGTATTAAGGATTTATTCTCCCGCTTTAAGGAGAATAATGGATTCCAGCAAACAAGAGGATTTATTCGCCTAACCCGCTTGATGGTACGTTATTTATTTGAAAATGATGGTGCCAAAGCTAAAGAAAAGGATTTGATAAATGCCTTTGATTTTAATTTGTATGATAGTACTACGGTATCACAAATCAATAATATCAAGTCAAAATTGACTAATGCTTTATCGCATGATATTGTTCAGGAAGGTCGCGGCGTAGCGGAAGAAATGGACAATGTATCTGGTGGATGCGATATGCAGGAAATAGCCAAGATGATATTAATGGCATCTTTAGGTGATGTTCAGGGCGTAATTCAGGGTTTGACTGCTAATGATATTATTGGTTATATGGTTACGCCTAAGCGGGATATGTCGAACTTTAAGGAGCTGATAAATCAATTCAGTACTAGGGCGTGGTATTTATATTCTGATAAAAATGGCAGACTGTTTTTTAAAGATATACAGAATGTTAATGCCAAGATGAACAGTATAGTGACCTCATACAATAATGCTCAGGCGAAGCAGGAAATCAAAAAAATTCTCCGAGAAAAGTTTGCACCAAAAGTCAAGGATTGCTATCAGAAAGTATGTGTCTTTCCAGCTATTGATGAGATAAGTATCAGCAGAGACCAGGTTACACTGATTTTATTTGAGCCTAATTCAACTGGTAAATTGCCTGCCAATCTGCAGACATTCTTTGACAACGAAAATCATAAGAACAGAATGATGTTTTTATCAGGACAACATGATACCATGAACAACTTGTTGGAGGTGTCCAAGGAGTATAAAGCGATAGAATCTATTATTGATGAGCTCAAATCGGAGAATGTTCCGGAAACAGATACACAGTACCGTGCTGCTTTGGATTTGCAGTCAACAATTATTATTCGGATGCGTTCTGCCATGAATGAGACTTTTGTAACGCTGTATTATCCAAGCAAGGAGAATAATGGTAGTCATATTCGTAGTAGGCAGATTACTATGAATTTCCGCGAAAATAATTTTGACCCAGAGGAACAAATAAGAAAAGTTCTGATAGAAACGGGCAAGTTTGCCACTCAGGATAAACTGCAGGAGGATACTTTCCGCAAGAAAATAGAAGCACGAATTTTTACTGCGCAGAAAATGCATTGGAATGATTTGCTGGAAAGAGCTGCCAGTGAGCCGGAATGGAATTGGTATGTTCCTTCAGGATTGTTGGATGCCAAGAACCGCTATGTTGCTAATGGTGTTTGGGCTGAAGAAAGTGGCATGATTGACAAAAATCCTCCGCCTCCAAAGACCAGTCTTAGTATCCGTGAACAGCTTATGGATGGAGATAAAGTCGTGCTTAAACTAACACCAATAAACGGCGATACTGTTTACTGGGAAGTGGAGCAGCCAGCAACGGAAGCATCTTCCAGAGTACCAGATATTTCTGCATTTAAAACTGATGAAATTGTTGTTTATTTTACTTGCGTGGATTCAGCCGGTAATAATGAAACTGGTGATTCGTTAAGATGGGAAAATAGAGTTAAAATTAAATATCAATTTTTTGATAAGGATGATGCAAAGTACTGTACCTTGGTGGCTACGAATTCAAAGGTCAAGATATATTACAGCACAGATGGCTCTAAACCACAGGATGGAGCAGTTTACAACGAGCCATTTAGAATTCCGACTGGGGCCAGGATACTACAGGCTGTAGCTTACTATGAAAAGGCCAATATATATGGTGATATCTTGACACAACCTATACCGGTTTGGGAGCCTGGCGCTGGCAAGCAGCAAACTGTACATATTGATGATGAAAAGCCATTGATCTTGGCGAATGAGTTCAAGTATTCTAACAATAAAGATATCTATGAGCTAATTGTGGAAATGAAGAATCTTAAAACAACTGCTATCATTGAAAATATCCAAGTAATCGATGATAGTGACCAGTATCATTATGCAGATTTGTCAGTTCAAAAAGTTGAATTTAATGGGGAATTACTGGAAACTCAGCTGGAGAATTTGAGAAATAACATTTTAGGTGCGGAAAAAACAACTGCAACATTGGATGTAAGTGCTATAAAATTTCCAAGCGGAAGGGATTTTAAGCGTTGGGTTTCCACCAGAAAAGAAGAATTGAACCAATATAGTAATTTTATAAAGCAATAGTGAGGTGTAGAATGGGAAAGAAGCAAACCATAGGCTTTGGCTTTTATCCTGAAGAAGCCCAGCAACATTTTCTTGTGGTTTCATATCCGCAGCGTAGCGAACGTAGCGTTGTTATATATGAACGATTTGTCTGGGATAATGATGAGGTCCAGCATAGTGGGCTTCCCCAAGAGCTTACAAGAAGCTTTGATGATAAAACAACGCTTAAGCAACAAAATTACATCGAAGATGAAAATAATCTTGATAAAAAAATAAGACTAAAAATTGTATTGTCACCACGGAAGTGGAATATGGTTAAGGTCGCTTTGGAATCAGAAATGAACAAGATTTTGAAGTCTGAAAATATGCGCGTGGGACATTTTAAGGTTGGTCAGGTTCCTGTGGAACGACTTCTTGGCAAAGAAATGATGGTGCTCCTGTGGGCAATAGAGGATTGTGATCCATCCGTTATTCCAAATGCTATAAAAAACTGGTGTGGTTTAAGTCGAGAAGAACGTTGGTGGTTATTTACCATGACTAATGCAGCCACGGGTGAGGCCGATGATAAGCGAGGGTGGCGTATAGCTCTAAGATATGCCATTACGGATAATCCTGTTATGGAAAGAGTTAGTCAGGGGAATCTATTGGATAGCCTGGCACAAAATTTATAGGGGTATTGAAATGTTGGATTACAGTAAATCATTTATTGAAAAGCAATTTCCTGTAGCGAAGCTGTCAAAGGAAAGCTATAGAGAGCGTAAAGCAGGTCGTAGCCAGACTTTGACAGGACTTGGTAAGTGGTGGGGGCGCAAACCGCTTATTTTGGTCAGGGCAGCTTTGTTTGGGGCGTTACTTCCAGTTTCTGACGATATGAAAAAGGACAAGGAAATATTCTTAAAAATCTTGACTATGGATAAAGATGGTTTTCATAATCGTCATGCCCAAAAAGTAACTAATATACTCTCGGACGAGGAATTTGATCAACTTGATTATAATGGACTCCTTGATGTAAGCTGTCGTCCGGAAGAAATCAGCGGACCAGATGAAAAGGCATGGGAGGAGATAAATGCACATCTGGAAACCAATGCACATAATCTTCAGGAATTGGCTCAACAGCTGGGAATTAAGCGCTTTGGACATATTCCACGGGTAGGCGATTGCTTTGCTGGCGGTGGCTCTAATGTTTTTGAGCCAGCTCGTATGGGGTGTGATGTATATGGTTCAGATTTGAACCCATTGGCAGGGGTCCTTACTTGGGCTGATTTGAATATTCTTAGCTGTAGTGAGGATGAGCAAAAAGAGCTTGTGAAGTTTCAGGAAGAAGTTTTTGATGCGGTTTGTGCTAAAATAGATAGTCTTGGGGTAGAGGAGAATGAAGATGGACACTTTGCCAAATACTATCTTTATTGTAATGAAACAAGATGCCCAGAGTGCGGCTATATGGTACCTACATTTCCGTCACTTGTTATTAGCCAAAAACAAAAATTGGTGGTGGATTTTGAGGAAAATCCTGCGCTAATGAACTTTAATATGCATCTAGTCCAAAAAAATTAAAGAACATGAAAGGAAAGCTACTATTCAGCGAAATTCATTAGTTTGTCCTCACTGTAATCGCTCTACCTCTATCACTGCTATTCGCGGTGGCGATGAGGGGGCTTCGCTACGCAAGTGGGACAAAAATGATTTTGTGCCTAGGGAAGACGATATTTTTCAGGAACGTCTCTATGCTGTTAAGTATGTCAATGTTAATAAAAGAGGCAAGACAAAGGACGGCTTAAGAAAAAAACCAGGCCCCGTAACTGATGCAACCTTTGGTGAAAGCTATTTCAGAGAGCCTAATGAAAGTGATTTAAAGCGGGAAAATATTGTTTATGATTATGTAGCAAAAAATTTTGATAAGTGGCAGAAAAAAGGTTATATTCCATCAGATGAAATTATAGGTGGGGATAAAACGGATGAACTTACAAGAACAAGGGGCTGGAGATATTGGCATCAGCTATTTAACTGCCGACAGTTGTTATTTGCCGGTCTAGCAAATCAATATGTATTATCTTTGGCTAAAAATAAAAGAGAATTAGTTATAGGACAATTATGTGTCCATAAAATATTGGACTATAATTCTAAACTTTGTGCTTGGGTTGTAAATAGAGAATATACAGGTAATACATTTTACAATCAGGCACTAAACACTATGTTTAATTATGGAGTAAGAAGCAGTTTTTCTTTGGCTAGTATTTATTTTATTCCTATAACTAATAATATAAATATTATTACAAGCCATGTTGACATATCAGAAGCAAGTCAAGTATCAATTAATAGTGATATATGGATAACTGACCCGCCATATGCCGATGCAGTTAATTATCATGAATTGACAGAGTTCTTTTTGGCCTGGGATAAAAGCTTAATAAAAAAGGCCTTTCCTGACTGGTATACCGATAGTAAACGATCTTTGGCTATAAAAGGTACTGGAAAGGATTTTAATAATGCAATGGTGTCAGCATATAAAAATCTAGCTAATAATATGCCAGATAATGGTTTGCAGATTGTTATGTTCACCCATCAGGACACACGGGTTTGGGCAGAACTGTCCATGATTTTATGGTCTGCGGGTTTACAGGTGACTGCCGCTTGGTGTATTGCCACGGAAACAGAGTCCGGCGGACTAAAACAGGGCAACTATGTAAAGGGAACTGTTCTTATGGTTCTTAAAAAGCGTCTTTCTGAGGAAGTTGCCTTTGAGGATGAACTTTATGAAGAAATACGTGATGAAGTTCAATTACAGATAGATTCCATGAGCAACTTAGATGACCTTAGCGAACCAGATTTTAATGATGGTGATTACCTGTTGGCTGCCTATGTAGCAGCTTTAAAGGTGTTGACTTCTTATGCCAATATCGAGGGCTTAGATGTGCAGTATGAGCTGGAAAAAGCCCGGGATAGCCGGGAGGACAGCCCTGTTACCAAGATTATTAATACTGCCCGCAAAGAGGCTTATGATTATCTGGTTCCCGAAGGGATACAGTCTTTATTGTGGTCTAAGCTTACGGTGGAAGAACGTTTTTATATTAAGGCGTTAGCCATGGAGATGAAGGGCGTTCACCAAATGAGTGCTTTTCAGGAGCTGGCCAGAGGATTTGGTGTAGCTGAATATACCAGTATGCTGGGGAGTACAAGGGCTAATCAAGTTCGATTAAAATTACCGATGGAATATAAAATGGCCCAGATGGGAGATTCTGGTTTTGGTAGCTCTATGGTGCGTAATATTTTAGCGGCTATCTATCTGTCAGAAGATAAGGATGATGTCAGAGAAGGTTGTAGCTATCTGCGATCTCATTATCAGGACAATAATGAGTACTGGGATTTAAGGAGCAGTATTATTTCTATTCTGGACTTTTTATCAAAGGTTTCTGGAAATGCCAATGTAGATTATTGGCAAGATACAGCGAAGTATGTTTCCATGCTTAAAGAAGCTATTCGTAATGATGGAATGTAAAATGTGAGAGGTAGAGTTCATGAGGCGCTATTCAACACGTAGAGGAGAGATTTTTTCAGAGGTATTGGAGCGAAATCTAAAAAACGCTCAATCCTACGACCGCATTGCTGGTTATTTTTCTTCGTCCATACTGGATATTGCAGGAGAGGCACTGGAGTCAGTGACGGGAAAAGTTCGTCTTGTTTGTAATTCAGATTTGGCTGTTGAGGATGTAAAGACAGCCAAACTGGCTAAAGAAGCAATGCGTCAGGAATGGAATGAGTTTCATCCTGAAAGTCTTCCGCCAAATGGTGTTAGATTTCAGCGCCTTTATGATTTTATTATTTCTGGAAAGCTGGAAGTAAAGGTATTGCCAAAAGAAAAATTTGGCTTAGAGCATGGAAAGGCCGGCGTGTTCACCAAAGCTGACGGGAGCAGAACTAGCTTTATGGGCAGCGCCAATTCTACTTTGAGTGGTTGGAAGGCAAACTATGAACTGGTGTGGGAAGATGATTCAGAGGAAACTGTAAAATGGGTTCAAGAAGAATTTGATTCATTATGGAATAATCCTTTTGCTGTTCCTTTAGCTGATTATATTGTTGAAGATATAAAACGAATTAAAGACAGAACTGTGTATACATCTATAGAAGAATGGAAAGAACAAGAATCAGATGCTGCTGCAGTAACTGTAGAATCACCAATATACCGACAGAGTTTTGGATTGTGGGAACATCAGAAATACTTTGTAGATAAGGTATTTTCTGATCATAAGAAATCATACGGGGCCAGATATGTACTCGCTGATCAGGTGGGGTTAGGTAAGACCGTTCAGTTGGCCGTTTCAGCTGAACTGATGGCACTATATGGCGAAAAACCTATTCTTATTATTGTTCCCAAGACCTTGTTGGAACAATGGCAGGATGAATTGTATGAACTTATGGGAATACCATCAGCTATATGGAAAAAGGCGTGGTTTGATGAAAAGGGCATAGAATATCCTTTGCCTATTACCAAGTGCCCCAGAAGAATTGGTATTATTTCTCAGGGCATTATTAGTAATGGAAGTGCGGCTTGTTGTGAACTAAAAGAGGCACTATTAAATCAGTCTTATGAGTGTGTTGTTGTAGATGAGGCTCATAGAGCAAGACGGCGTAATCTTAGTGAGCAAAAATTGAAACAGTCACCGGAGATGAATAATCTTTACAGCTTCTTGATGGCTGCTTCACGTAAAACCCATAGTATGTTGTTGGCTACGGCAACACCTGTTCAAATGTTTCCTATTGAGGCCTTTGATTTGCTGAATATATTGTCACAGAAGAATGACAGTGTGTTAGGGGGGAGCAGCAGTAAATGGCGAACCCCGAATGAGAGCATTCTTCAAGGTTTAGACTATATTACAGGCGATAGGCAGGTAAATGACAATAATGAAGCTTGGCTGTGGGTTAAGAATCCATTTCCACCTGCTGATGAAGATCCGCGTACCTTTGGTGACATGCGGCGACGTACTGAGATGTCGGAGGATGACTTTATATGTAAGAAATTATTGAGTGAGTTTACTCCTCCGGATAGGAAAAAGGCTGAAAAGATTATTAAGGCTGATTATTTTGGTATTGCGAATCCATATATTCGACACATTATTAGGCGTGAACGCAGTTATTTGGAAAATACTATCAATCCGGAGACCAATCAACCATATTTGCAAAAGGTTGAGGTTAAGTTGTTAGGAGAGTCCGACAGTGAGGCTTTAATCTTAGAGGGGTACCTGGGTGAAGCATATAAATGCGCTGAAGATTTTTGTAAAATGATTCAGAAGCGTAGCCCGGCCGCAGGCCTGTTTAAAACATTACTTCTCAAAAGAATAGGCAGTTCAATGATTGCCGGACTAAATACAGGTAACAAAATCCTTAATGAGTGGAAATGCATAGATGAAGCTCTTTTCTTTGAAGATGAAGATGACGATGAGGAGGATAATGAAGGAAAGGAGCGAAATGCTTCTGGTTCCAACAAGCTCAAGGAATTAACATCAGAAGAATTGGATGTGCTTCAAAAATTTGTTGCTAATTTGAAGCTCGTTTTGACAAATGAACATATGGATCCAAAATATGATAAAGTCCTAGAGATACTGGAGCGTGGTATGCAAATAGAGGGTACTATCAAGACACCTCCATGGAAAGATTTGGGTTGTATTATATTTTCACAGTATTATGACACGGTGGATTGGGTAGCAAGAAGTCTCTCAAATCATTTCGATGAGCCTATAGGTGTATATGCTGGTGGAAGTAAGTCCGGAATTTATCGAAAAGGTCAATTCCAGAGTGAAGAAAAGACAGACATCAAGCTAATGGTCAAAGAACGTAAATTAAAAATCTTGATTGGTACAGATGCTGCCAGTGAGGGATTAAATTTGCAGACTTTGGGTACATTGATAAACCTTGACTTGCCTTGGAACCCAACCAGGCTTGAGCAGAGAAAAGGCCGTATTCAGCGTATTGGCCAGCAGTATGATACAGTATATATATGTAATCTTAGATATAAAGGTTCAGTAGAGGACAGGGTACATAAATTGTTATCAGACCGCATGGAGAGTATTTATAAGATGTTTGGGCAGTTGCCTGATGTGCTTAAAGATGTCTGGGTTGATGTGGCTGTTGGAAACATAGAGGAAGCTAAAAAACGAATCAATGATATTCCTGATAAGCACCCATTTGAGATAAAATATAAGGACCAGGTTAAACATATCGATTGGGAAAGTTGTGCACATATTTTAGACCAAAAAGATATTTATGAAAAATTATTGAAGCAATGGTAGTTAGAAAATGAGACTGATGTATTGAATAAGTCCAGAGCATCCGGTAGCGGAGTGGATATTTTATCACCAACTATCACCTATGCTTATATTTTCACAATTATCCCTTTCACATACATTATCTCAGCCACTATTAGCAGGGCGATGTTCCATAGCATGGTGTAGGTAAAGGTGCTGGTAAAGGGGGAGGTTGGGTTGAAGGCGTGGCTGTGGTAGAGCCAGAGGTAGAGGGGCTCGCCGTTGTGGGGGATGGCGTAGAGCAGGGCCAGGCCCCATTCGGCCAAGAGGTAGATGAATATGGGATTGCGGCCCATGGCCTTTAGTGGATGGAACAGAAACCGCAGCAGTGGGTTATGGGCGATTTTTTCGGCAGTGGACAGCATAATCATGCCCAGACCGGATATCAGCAGCACATAGGGGGCTGTCCATAGGGGCTTGCTGATGATTTCCCAATGGGACCAGCCCCAGGCAGCCAAAATTAATATCAGACCCAGGGCAAAGAGTTTTTTTAATGGCCCCTTGGCAGTGGGGTGAAGTGACTGGCGGGATTTCAGGCTGAGTCCGGCCCAACAGCCCAGCAGCATGGTGGCAGTGGCGTTTAAGGTACCATACAGGCCTTCGGGGTCATAGGGGGCCTGAATATAATTGTGGTTAATTCCCTGAAGCTGCTGGTCAATGTACAGGCTGATGTTGTTTTGCTCGCTGAAGGGATCCGCTGGATTGTATAAGTGATAGCCCAGACTTGAGACAAGCAACAGCATACATGCTATGGCCAATAAAGACCAGGATCGGGCCGTCCTGCGGAACAGGAGGGTTCCCAGCAGGTATACCAGGGCAATGCGCTGCAATACCCCAAAGGGGCGGAAGCAGGTCAGAAAATCATTGCCGGCCTGTCCAAGGGTATAATCAGGGGAGCATAGGGCAGTAAACAGCAGGGGCAGATGATTGACCAGCAGACCTAACATAAAGAGGAGGGCGGCCCGCCGGATAACCTTATTACGCCAGCCGGCATTGTCCAGGGAGCGGGTAAATACCGTAGAGACCCCCATAATGAATATAAAGGCCGGGAAAACTATGTCTATAAGATTTACCCCTGTCCAGCCACTGTGAATAAGGGTGGGATAGGTGAAACTTCCATCGGGGGATAAATTCCCCAGTATCATAATAAAAATGGTTAGACCACGAAAGACGTCTATAGAATAAATTCGCTTGTTCTCCATAAAACGCACTCCTTTACATAGCTGTGACCAGCTTCATAAATCTTATTTTATCTGATGTTAACGGGGGGCGCAAGAAATGGAAAATATATATTCAGTTTTTTGCATTGCAGGCAGGATTTTTGGTAAAATTGTAGAAAAGGGTATGATGAATTAAATCTTTGGAGGCGTTTGTGATGCGTATAGAGAAGAACTTTACCAGTAACCACCGGTTGCGGGAGTGGCTGGAGTCCAAGTCCTGGGAATATGATTCTACGGAAATGTTCTATGTGTGGCTGGAGAATTTTTTTGAAGAGGGTAACCGCATCTCCGTCAAGGGGGCAGCCTGCGATTTTCACGATTGTGTGGATGTGTTTGAAGCAGGCAATGACGCATGATTTTTGCTTATGTAACGGAATAATATCGTATTTTTTATCGGAAACTGTCGGCTGGAAGGTCGGCAGCTTTTGTATATTATGGGTATGTGGCGGCCCGGAGGTACGTCGCTTGATAAAATCTTTGTGCAGTTGGTGCTTTTTTATTGGGTAATGCAGGAAAAAGGGCATTATATGGCGTATTACATTTACATATACTGTGGGAAGTGTCATAAAGATGGACTTTTGAAAGGAGTGTATTTATGAGTAAAGGGACAAAGACCGGTAAAGCCTTGGCCCTGGCAGTTGCTTTGGCAGTTTCGGGAACATTGGTGACGGCTGTGACGGGTGAGGCAGCAGAGGGCAATAAGCCGGCCTCC
>NZ_CAMYWM010000052.1 GCF_947302755.1 uncultured Anaerovibrio sp. | reverse complement strand
GTCGTTATATACGATTATGCTATCCAGTAGCCTTCGCATCAAAGGGTCATCATATTTAGTCAACTCCTGTGGCTGCGTTTCGATGAAATCGCATACTTCTTTTATGCGATTAATGTTGGTAGTCCTCTGGAACATTTCAGTTTCGGCCTTATCCTTTATTTCCCGGAGCTTTAGGATCTCTTTTGCAATATCATCATATTGCTTCCTGTCATTAACCTTTTGTAGAAGCTCTTCCTGGAGTTTCATTAGCTTATCTTCCATGGAAACGATATCCGGGGTAGAGGAGTGGTCTATGATTTTTTGGATATTGTTCTTCAATACGTCAAGGTAGTCATTCTTTGCGGCAAGCATGGCGTTTATGGCGCGTATAACCATTTCCTTAAGGTCCTTTTCATCGATGGACTTAGAGTCGCAATCAACCCCATTCTTATTTAGCTTACTGGCACAACGCCACTTTATAAATGACTGGTTATTTCTATACCAGTGGACCCGACAAAAGACTTCATTACAGTTCCCACAGATTATTATATTGCTGAATGCGTTGTTGCTGCTGAAACTGCGCTTTTTACCATTTGGACCAATGGCTTTCTTGGTTGATCTCCTGACAAACTCACTCTGAACTTCCATGAAGAGTTTTTTAGGAATAATAGCGGGATGGCTATCTTTCACATAGTATTGAGGAACAATGCCATTGTTTTTTACTCTGGTTTTATTAAGAAAGTCCGTAGTATACGTTTTTTGAAGTAAAGCATCGCCAATGTATTTTTCATTGGTGAGGATTTTCTTAACGGTGCTAGTCCACCATTTTTTCCGCCCAGCCCCAGTTAATATTCCATCTTTTTCTAACCCCGCGGCAATTTTATCCATGCTGTAACCTAAGAGGTATTCTCGATAAATGCGTTTTACTACCTCGGCTTGCTCTGGATCAATAATTAGGTTACCATCACTGTCTTTGGTATACCCAAGGAACCAATTATGGTTTACCTGGACGTGTCCTTGTTGATACCTATACTGGAGGCCAAGTTTTACATTTTGGCTTAATGATTGGCTCTCTTGCTGGGCCAGGGAAGCCATTATAGTTATCATGACCTCGCCTTTGGCGTCCATAGTATTGATATTTTCTTTTTCAAAGAAAACAGGTATATTTAATTCCTTGAGCTTTCGGATATATTTTAAGCAGTCCAAGGTATTTCTGGCAAAACGACTTATTGATTTTGTTATAACCATATTGATTTCACCTTTTTCACAGGCGGTAATCATTTTATTAAATTCAGTTCTATTCTTGGTATTGGTCCCCGATATTCCGTCATCAGCAAATATTCCTGCAAGAGACCATTCGGGGTGGTTGTTAATGAGTTCGGTATAATGCTCAATTTGTGCTTCATAACTGGTAGCCTGTTCATCGCTATCAGTACTAACCCGGCAGTATGCTGCAACTTTTAGCTTAGGGCGAGCTTCTAAGGTTTTTGTTGCCGCAGTGGATTTTCTGGCCGGAATAACCATTACTTTATTTTTCGTCATGTTCATCCTCCTCAATTAGGGCATACATGTATTGGGCTTCCTCAAAAGAATCCTTAAATTCCATATTAGTTGTTGAAGGCATTTTAAAATGTGTGGGAACCACAATCCTTCTGCCTTTACCTGTCCTGTTGAGTCGCCCAAGCTGGGCGGCTCTTTTTTGTATCTCACATTCTGCTTGTTTGAACATATCTGGGGATATTATTGCTGGGTAAAAATCGTCTCCAAGATAATGCTTATTCATCAGTATCCTTTTGGCAGAACAGTGTCTGCACGTGAAACCAGCCTTTTTAGCTGCATTTGTAAGACTAAGCCCAGAAAGATAATCAGTAAAAAATTGGTGCAGAATATTGGCTTCTGTATCATTTATCTCAGCCTTGCCATTTATTAGTTCATATCCAAATGGTATGGTTTTCATTTAAGCACCTCCCTTAGAATTAAGCCGCATTTTAGCTCTATTGCTATTTCATTTCTTGAATGAACAGTAATTTTACTTTCAAATCGTGATAGTAAGTCCTCATTGTATTCAGTTTGCATATTGCTGTGATTACAAAAATAGAGGAGCTCTTTCAATGAAGCCAGAGCAGTAGTCTCACTAGATGTGTCTCTATTTAATGCTTCCAGTTCAGTTAAACAGTCATCACGATTTTTCATTAGAACATTTTGCTCTCTGGTGAAGATTACTGAATCTATGAATCCCTTACCTAAAAGGTCTTGCAGTTGGCGTTTTTTATCAGTAAGGGAAATAAGCATTTTTTCAAGTTCTTTAATTCTGGTGATATTATCATCAGTGCCATTGGATATGATTTTATGTACCAATGGTTTAAGAATAATATCTTTGGCGAATATCAACTTATTTAGCATGGTGGTAAATGCAGTCTCAATGGCATCATTACGAATGAACAACATAGAGCATACGCTTTTATTTGAAATGTGATTTTTGCAACACCATGCAATATAGGGATTGGTTTTGCTGGCGTGTGTCCTGCGAATGAAATAGGCTCCACATTCGCCACATATTATTTTCCCAGAAAGGGCGTACCGTTTATTTGTTGTATAGGATGTAATATTTTTTTCTTTACGATGTTGCTTCATAAGCTCTTGAGCCAGCGCGAAGTCATCTTTTGTGATAATTGCCTCATGGTGATTGGCACAGTAAAATTGATCTCTTTCCCCATGGTTATTTGTACGCTGTTTAAAATGTGGCCCCCTATATGTTTTTTGAAAGATAACATCACCTGTATATTTTTCATTTTTCAACATTCTGATAATAGTATTATTGCTCCATTTCGGTGAGCGCTTGGGGTGTAAACCACGTTCATTTAGTGAATTGACTATTGACGTAATAGTATGGCCATGAAGATATTTATCGAATATTTCTTTTACGATTGTGGCTTCATTTTTGTCAATAATCATTTCTGTTCCATTCCATTTATAACCAAATGGCGGGTAGGAAAGTTTGAATGTTCCGTTTCTGAACCTATTGTTTATGCCCCAGGTAATATTCTGGGAAATCATTTCAGACTCGTTTTCCGCTATAGCACTCATAACTGATAGAAGAAGTTCACTATCTAATGTACCAGTGTTTATTCTTTCCTTCTCAAAAAATATTGGGATAGAAAGCTCCTTTAATCTACGCACTATATACAGACAATCAGTTACATTTCTGGAAAGTCTGCTTATTGATTTGGTAAGAACCATATCTATTTTATGGGCTTCGCAGTCGCTGATTAAACGTAAAAGTGAAGGCCGCTGGTATATGTTAGTTCCTGTTATTCCTTCGTCATAATAGATCCCGGCTAGGCACCAATTATTTCTGGAAGATATCATTTGTTCATAATGTTGCTTTTGGGCAGTAAGGCTTTCTAGCTGGTCATCATTTCCTGTTGATACCCGGCAATAGGCAGCTACCTTAATAGTTTGGCCTACTGGCTCTGCAACAGGAGTAATCCTAGTTACTGTTTTCACTTAATCACCTTCTTTCGGTAGTGTCATATATTAGCTCTCAATCCGTGGTGGTTCAAGTTATATTCGGTAAGATATCAACTAAATACGGTGAAAATGATGCTCTGTTTAATTGAGTAATTTTTACATATTCATCTCTACTTATAAATCCTGCATCAAGTATGTTGTTAAGAATTTGCTGGGCTATATGGTAGCCAAAATCTCGCTTCAGTTCATCTGTAGTAGGCTCAACTGCCTGTGGGATAGTTTTACTCATAGTAATACCTCCAATTTGTGTTATTTCACTATCCCAATGGGGTTGAAACGGTGATTTTGACGATGAAAACAAAAAAAACCTGACTGCTTTTAGTCAGGATTTTTTATATAAAAAGGAAGCAAAAAAAATTCTTGAAGAATTTCGTCAAAATGTATTTTTTTCCCCCATTGGTTATGTGAAGGACGACAACGAAACAGTCCTATCACTGGAGGTGAACATATGAATAGTAGGGACGTCGATAAGGAACTGGTCCAGATTCTCAATGCTATCAGCATTGTTACTGGCAGAGTAGTAGAAAATTTGAAAGATAAGTTGAAAGGGGAATGTGACAATGAGTGCAAAGGAAGATTTATTGGCGAGGCTAAAAGATATCGCATCGTCTATTAATGAGGTTATCGAGAACTTGGAGGATAATGAGTCATCCGATAGGTCAGAACCAGAAATTACTCTCGAGCAAATTCGAGGAATTATGGCTAGTAAGGCTCAGAATGGGTATGCCAATGACTTGAGAAAAATCATTAGTAAGTATGGTGGAGAAAAGCTGTCGGATATTTCCAAAGAACGCTACCAAGCACTCTTGAAAGATGTGGAGGCGATTGGAAATGCCAGCTGAAGGACACGCAACTTTACCAGCATCTTCTGCTTTAATGTGGCTTAATTGTTCGCAATCAATCAGAATGGGAGAGTCCTACAAAGATCAGCCAAGTGAATATGCTGCAGAGGGTACTGAAGCCCATGCCTTGGGAGAATACAAGGTACTTAAGGCTCTTAAAAGGAAGGCTACAAATCCCACCAAAAAACTGAAATACTTCTGCGAGGAAATGGAAAATTGCACTGATGGTTACCGTGATCTTGTCATGGAACTGGTAAGAATGGCCAAGGAAAAGTGCGATGATCCATTAATATTGGTGGAGCAGAGAGTTGATCTTTCCTACTGGATTCCAGAGGGATTCGGCACAGCTGATGCCCTGATAGTTGCCGATGGCGTTCTTACTATCTGTGATTATAAGCATGGCAAGGGGATAGCTGTTGATGCTACCGATAATCCCCAGCTTAAGTGCTATGCCCTGGGAGCTCTGGCAATGTTTGACAGCATCTATGACATTGATAATGTCCATCTGGTTATCTACCAGCCCCGAAGGGAGAATATCTCCGAGTTTGATATAAGCAAGAATGACCTTTATAAATGGGCAGAAGAAGAACTCCGCCCACGCGCCGAGCTTGCGTATAAAGGAGAGGGTGAATTCTCTTGTGGTGAGTGGTGTAGGTTCTGTAAGGCAAAGCATGAGTGCCGGGCAAGAGCCGAGGCTAATCTGCTACTTGCCAAATATGATTTCCAGTTACCACCAACACTCTCTGATTCAGAGATAGCGGTAATTTTGGATAAGGCGGATGGGTTGGTATCCTGGGCAAATGATATCAAGGCCTATGCTTTGCAGATGGCCATAGCTGGGAAGGAATGGCAAGGATGGAAACTGGTGGAAGGCCGCTCCAACCGTAAGATTTCCAATGAAGAAGCGGTCATTGAAGCAGTAACTGCTATGGGCAAAGACCCATTCGAGAAGAAACTTCTGAGTGTTACCGCTCTGGAGAAGCTGCTGGGTAAGAGTAAGTTTAATGAAATTATTGGGCAGTATGTAGTTAAGCCAGCCGGAAAACCTACATTGGTGCCGGAGAGCGACAAAAGACAAGCAATTAATAGTGATTTCAAGGAGGCAAAATAATTATGGCAAAAGTGAATAATCCTATGAAGGTAATTACCGGTGAGCGTACTCGTTGGAGTTATGCCAATGTGTGGGAGCCAAAATCAATCAATGGTGGTGCTCCTAAGTGTTCTGTAAGTCTCATTATCCCGAAGGATGATACCGAGACAGTAGAAAAAATCGAAAAGGCCATTCAGGCAGCTTATACCGAGGGAGCTGGTAAGCTCAAGGGCAACGGCCGTACCGTTCCAGCGCTGTCTGCTATTAAGACCCCGCTTCGTGATGGTGATACTGAGCGTCCTGATGATGCTGCGTATGCCAACAGCTATTTCGTTAATGCTAACAGCCCTAATCCACCGGGAATTGTAGATGCATCTTGTCAGCCTATTATCGACCGCAGCGAAGTCTACAGCGGTGTTTATGGCCGTGCCAGCATCAACTTCTATGCGTATAACAAGAATGGCAACAAGGGCATCGCTTGCGGGCTCAACAATCTGCAGAAGATTAAGGATGGCGAGCCTCTTGGTGGTCGTAGCAGTGCAGAGGATGATTTTGCAACTGAGTCCAATGAAGATTTCCTGAGTTGAGGTGTTTTGTATGGAATTTAATGAGTTTGCTAAATACTTTAACATCATGGTCTTAGCATACCTTGTTGGTGCAATGGGCTGGTACTTTGTTTTCAAAGCAATCGGTCGTTTGATGGATAAGTGGCATAAGTGATTATATGAAGGCGGCGGTAGAGGATTATCCTTTACCGCTTTGCTTTATATGGAGGAGCTATATGAATACAATCAGTATCGATTTGGAAACGTATTCTGATGTAGATATTGGAAAATGTGGTGTCTACAAGTATGCGGAGTCCCCCAATTTTGAAATCCTGTTATTTGCTTACTCGGTTGATGGCGGTGGTGTGACTGTCATTGATATCACTAACGGTGAAAAAATCCCAGATGAGATAATTAGTGCCCTGTCAGACCATAATATTACCAAGTGGGCGTTTAATAGCCAGTTTGAACGCATATGTCTTTCTGAGTACCTACATAGGCACTATTCCTTAGATACGCATTATCTGAGTCCAGCATCATGGAAGTGCTCCATGACATGGTGTGCTTATATGGGCCTTCCCATGTCTCTTGCTGGGGCCGGGGCGATACTTGGACTTGAACAGCAGAAAATTACTGAGGGTAAGGAGCTTATAAGATATTTCTGTGTTCCATGTAAGCCTACCAAGGCCAATGGGGGCCGCACCCGGAACCTGCCGATTCATGATAAGGATAAGTGGGACAGGTTCAAGAAATACAATATCCGCGATGTAGAGGTCGAGATGGCCATACAGGACAGGCTTCAAAAATTCCCGGTACCAGATTTTGTGTGGGAGGAGTTTTGGCTTGATCAACAGATAAACGACAGGGGAATTGCTGTGGATATGGAATTTGCAAAAAATGCAATATCCTTTGATGCCAAGTCCCGTGAAGCTTTGATGGACGAGATTAAGGATATAACTGGTCTTGACAATCCCAACAGTGTCATGCAGCTAAAAGACTGGCTGATTGAGCAAGGAATGGAGGTAACCAGTCTTGATAAAAAGGCTGTAAGTGCAATGCTCCCAGTAGCACCGCCCAATGTACAGAAGGTATTGGGAATAAGGAAGAAGCTGGCGAAGTCATCTGTAAAGAAGTATCAGGCGATGGAAAATGCTGTCTGCAAAGATGGTAGAGCCAGGGGAATGTTCAGGTTTTATGGGGCAAATAGGACTGGCCGTTTTGCGGGGCGGCTGATTCAATTACAGAACCTTCCCCAGAACCATATCAGCGACCTTGCAGAAGCAAGAAAGCTTGTAAAAGCCGCCCCGTTTGAAGTAATGGAGCTGCTCTACGATGATATCCCTGATACACTCTCTCAGCTTATCCGCACAGCCTTTGTACCTCAGGATGGGTATAAGTTTATTGTTGCTGACTTTAGTGCCATTGAGGCCAGAGTGCTGGCGTACCTTGCTGGGGAACAGTGGGTGCTGGATACCTTTGCTCGTGGGGAAGATATTTACTGTGCCACGGCTTCAAGAATGTTTCATTGTACGGTCGTAAAAAATGGCGAGAACGGGGAACTCAGGCAAAAAGGCAAGCAGGCAACTTTGAGCTGCGGATATGGCGGGTCTGTAGGTGCTCTTATAGCTATGGGAGCCTTGGAGTCCGGCATGCGGGAAGAAGAACTCCAGCCTTTGGTGGATGCGTGGAGAAAGGCAAATCCAAATATCGTAAATTTCTGGTGGGCCGTTGATAGGGCCGTAAAAGAAGCTGTCATCCAGCATACCACAACAAGCACACATGGAATTAAGTTTATCTGCAAAAGTGGAATGCTCTTTATTGAACTTCCAAGCGGACGCAGGCTGTCTTATGTGAAGCCCAGAATGGGAGTCAACAAGTTTGGTAGTGAGTCTGTTACCTACGAGGGTACCAATGGTACCACCAAGAAGTGGGAGCGGCTTGAAAGCTACGGGCCTAAATTCGTTGAGAACATTGTTCAGGGAACAAGCAGGGATATTCTAATGTTTGCAATGAAAAACTTGTCTGAGTTAAAGATTTGTGGTCATGTGCATGATGAGGTTATTGTGGAATGCCGCCCAGATATTAGTGTTGATACAATCTGCAAAATTATGGGGCAGGCACCAACTTGGACACCTGGTTTACTGCTTAGGGCTGATGGCTACGAATGTGATTTTTATAAAAAAGATTAAATTTAATATCGTCAAAATGGCATTTTTTTCTCCATTGGTATAGTGGAAGGGTAAATGCCATCTTGTCTAGGCGTTTATCCTTATCGCGGATAAACGCTTATTTTTATTGGAGGTGTTTTTGTGTTTTACGTCAAGGAAACTATCAATGAAGCCGTTGAGGTAAAAATTGACATTGCTGACAATGTGTTCTGCCAGTGTCCTAAATGTGGCACGGAAGTAGAGATTGAGTTATCGGACTTTATTGGGGATAAAGAATTTGATCTCTATGGCAGTTCTGTTTGCTGCGAGAAGTGTTCAAGAAAATTCTTCAGGGAGGTATCGAAATGAAGAAAGTGTATGTCTCAAGCCAACTTAGGGGAAATGTTCAGTCCAATATCTCCAAAGCCCAATGGTATGCCCGTTTTGTAGCAGAACGCGGGAATCTGCCGATAGCTCCGCATATCTATTTCACCCAGTTCCTTCGTGACCATATACCGGAAGAGCGTGATCTGGCCATGGATATGAACAGGGAGCTTCTTGAGTGGTGTGATGAGCTGTGGGTGTTTGGGGAAGTTATCTCTGAGGGAATGAAGCAGGAGATTGAATGGGCGAATGATAAGCCTATCCGCTATTTTACGGAGGAGATGAAGGAGGTTAGGAAGGCATGAGAGAGTTAGCAATAGCTTATGGGGCAAGCTGTCATGCAAAGCAGTGGTCAAATAAAACAATAACCTTTGATGAATTGTGCGAGAGGCTTCAAAACACAATCCGCACTCCTGAGACGGTGGAAGATTACAAAAAAATGAAAAAATCTGAAAGAGATCAGGTCAAGGACAAAGGCGGATTTGTGGCTGGTTCCCTTAAAGGCGGCAGTCGAAAGATTGAAGCTGTTGTTTGCCGTTCAATGCTGTCTGCTGATGTGGATGAAGCACCGAAGGGGTTTATTGAAAATTATGTGTCTAAAGCCCAGTACGCGTCATGCCTTTATACTACACACAGTCATACGCCCACAAGAGAGCGCGTAAGAATAGTTGTTCCCCTTACCCGTGATGTTACCCCGGAAGAATACATTGCCATAAGCAGATATTTTGCCAAGGACTGGGGAATTGATTATTTCGATGTGTGCTCCTACAAGCCAAATCAGCTTATGTACTGGCCTACTACACCAGCAAATGGGGAATATGTGTTTAAACGCATAGATGGAGACTGGCTTGATCCGGATGAGGTGCTTGCAGAGCACCCCGAGTGGCGGGATATTTCCCTGCTCCCCACCAATATCAATGAGAGTGTTGCAAAAGCACATAATTACAAGAAACAGCAGAACCCACTTGAAAAGAAGGGCGTTGTGGGAGCTTATTGCAGAGCACATTCCATAACAGATGTTATTGAATATGAGCTCAGCGATATCTATGAGCGTTCTGCAAACAACCCTTCCCGCTATGACTTCAAAAAGGGTGAGTCCACGGCTGGTGTCGTGATATATGAGGATATGTTTGCCTATAGCCATCATGCAACCGACCCAGCTGGGGGGCGACTTCTGAATGCATTTGACCTTGTAAGAATCCATCGCTTTGGTGATGATAAAGACTCTGTTTCCAAGATGATAGAGTTTGCATTAAACGACAGTGCGGTAAATATGGAGCTTTTTAAGGAAAAGCAGGAACAGGCATCAAAGGAATTTGAGAACTGGGAAGATGGCCTTGAAAGAGATAAACGGGGAAACATTATAAACAGTTTGGGGAACCTCCAGAGGATACTTGAACACGATGAGAACCTTACTGAGATTCGGATGAATAGGCTGGCTGACAATATTGAGGTCGGGGCGGGTGTTCCATGGATTCATGCATCGGATTTTTGGCGTGATGAAGATGATGCACAGCTCGTCTGTTATGTAGATAGAAAATATGGCTCATTTTCCGCGAGAAATTTCCAGATTGCTGTAACCAAAGTGTCAGCCGACAGAGGGTACCATCCGATTATAGATTATTTCAATAATCTGCCTGAGTGGGACGGTATAAGACGTGTCGACAGCCTGCTTATTGATTATCTTGGGGCTGTTGACAATGCCTATGTCAGGGCAGTTACCAGAAAGACACTGTGTGCGGCAGTGGCAAGGATATACCATCCGGGAATAAAGTTTGACAGTATTTTGGTATTCAACGGTCCCCAGGGAATCGGAAAATCCACATTTATTTTTAAATTGGGCGGAGACTGGTACTCTGACAGTTTAAGTTTAACGGATATGAACGACAAAACTGCTGCCGAGAAGCTGCAGGGGTACTGGTTAATGGAAATCGGTGAGCTTGCAGGAATGAAAAAAGCTGATGTGGACAGGGTGAAGGCCTTTATTTCAAGGCAGGATGATAAGTATCGGGCCAGTTATGGCAGACGTGTTATTTCGCATCCAAGGCAATGTGTGTTCTTTGGCACTACCAATACCGAGAACGGGTATCTGAGGGATATTACCGGTAACAGAAGATTCTGGAACGTAAAGACCCCCGGCGGAAAAGACCGTCATCCATGGGAACTTACCCAGAAAGAAGTCCAGCAGATATGGGCTGAAGCACATGTCCTTTATCGTGCAGGAGAAAAACTGTTTCTTGAAGCTGACCTTGAGGTTATGGCACATGATGAACAGAGTGAAGCCCTTGAATACGATGACAGGGAAGGTCTGGTGCAGGAGTATCTGAATACATTACTGCCTGATGACTGGGACAGAATGGATATTTTTTCCAGACGTGAATTCCTGGAAGGCGGGGATAATCCTACCATCCCTATTGGGACTGCAAAGAGAAATGAAGTATGCAATATGGAGATTTGGTGTGAGTGCTTCGGTAAACGCAAGGAAGATATGACACCATCTGACAGTTACAGGATTGCGGCTATTATGTCACGTTTAAAGGATTGGGAAAAATCTCCTGCAAGAATGACCTTTCCGATTTATGGCAGACAGCGGATTTATGTTCGTAAAGGACAAAATGCTGTCCACAATCCATAACTTGTCACAAGAAATGTCCATGGTATCAATCCATATCTACCAAGGGCTGAGCGGTAGTTATGGATAAGTGGACAAGATATTTCTATTTAATATTTATATAAAAAAAGAAAAGCTATCCTGTACGCGCGCGTATACGCACACGCGTATATAGGGAAAATTTGGTCAACTGTCCGTCCAAATAGCCATAAACCCTTGATTTTAAAGGGTTTATGGTTGGACAGCTTTCGGACGGTGAGTATTTTAGGACAGGAGGAAACCATGTTAGAAAAGCAAATTGAGAGAAAACTCTACGATGAGGTCAAAAAAATAGAAGGTATGTGCTTAAAGCAGACTGGAATGGCGGGTATTCCTGACAGACTGGTGCTTCTCCCGGGTGGCAGGTGCGCATTTGTGGAGCTTAAGGCTCCCGGGGAAAAGCCAAGAAAACTGCAGCTGATGAGAATGAAACAGCTTAAAAAGCTGGGATTCAAATGTTTTGTAATTGATGGAGCAGAGCAGATTAAGCCTGTCATCGATTCCATTGAGGGAGGTGATGCCTAATGAAGTTCATTCCACATGATTATCAGAAGTATGCAATCGACTTTGTTAAGAACAATGCAATCTCCTGCCTCTTGCTGGATATGGGCTTGGGTTGAGGCAAGACAGCAATAACCCTCACAGCATTAAAGGATTTGCTGGATAAAGGAGTGGTGAAGCGTGTTCTTGTTATCGCACCACTGAGAGTTGCACGAGATACATGGCCAGCTGAGATAAAGAAATGGGATCATATACGTGGGCTCCGACACACTGTTGCTGTTGGCAGCACCAAGGAAAGAATGGCAGCCATTAATGACAGCTCGGCCCAGATAGTTATCATCAACAGGGAGAATGTTGATTGGCTGGTAAAACACTGCGATTGGAACTTTGATATGGTGGTCATAGATGAGTTGAGTTCATTTAAGAACCATAGAAGTAAGCGCTTCAAAGCAATGTGCAGGATGCGGCCGTTTGTTAAAAGAATTGTAGGTCTTACTGGAACACCTTCCAGCAACGGACTGATGGACCTTTGGGCGCAGTTCAAGATTCTGGATTATGGAAAGAGACTGGGGCGGTTCATCGGAAATTACCGTGAGTGGTATTTCCGGCCGGACAAGATGAACGGGTATATTGTGTATTCTTACAAGCCACTTCCATTTGCGGAAAAGGAAATCTATGAGAAAATCTCGGACATCACCATATCAATGTCAGCCATTGACCACCTTGATATGCCGGAACTCATCACCAATGAGATAGAAGTGGAGATGAGTCCAAAGGAACGAGCCAAATATGATGAACTAAAAGATGAGATGGTTATGGAGCTCCCGGATGGAGCTATTACTGCCGCCAATGCTGCAAGTCTTACCAACAAGCTGTGTCAGATGTCCAATGGCAGGATCTATGATGAGAGTAAGAATGTGGTGAAAATCCACGACCGTAAGCTGGATGCCCTTGAGGACATTATCGAGTCAGCCAACGGTCAGCCGCTTCTCATCGCATATTGGTTTAAGCATGACCTTGAATCCATCAGCAGTCGGTTCAAGGTAAGAGAGATAAAGACCAGTGCTGATATTACTTATTGGAATGAAGGCAAAATCCCTGTGGCTGTTATCCATCCCGCTTCAGCTGGCCATGGACTGAACCTTCAAGCAGGAGGAAACACACTGGTCTGGTTCGGTCTTACCTGGTCCCTGGAGCTTTACCAGCAGACTAACGCAAGACTCTGGAGACAGGGACAGTCAGCAAGTACTGTTGTTATCCAGCACATCATCTGCAAGGATACAGTTGATGGCAGAATCCTCAAGGCTCTTAAGGATAAGGATACAACCCAGTCGGCACTCATTGATGCAGTCAAGGCGGTGATATAGATGTGTGAGAGTGGTGTTTTTAACCTTGTGCAGGCCATCGTAAAACAGGCAGCCAAGGACTACAGAGATGTCAGATACAAGAAGGAATCATACGAAAAGGATAAGCTTGAGGAGTTTTTCCTTTCCAAATGGTTCAGTGACCTCACTGGGCTTGATGGCGAGATGGTTCTTGGAAGGCTTAAGGCAGGTGACTAATTTGACAGCAATAGAGTATTTTAATCAGGCAAGGCTGCTTGATGTTGAAATTAATACTTTGATAGAGGAAGCTCAGTCCATTCGCGACATGGCAACAAAGGTCACTTCAGTTATGACAGATATGCCTGGTTCTCCATTGAAGAACAACGATGGGTATGAGGAAACATTGGTAAAACTGGCAGACTACAACAGAGAAATCAACAGCAAAATTGACAACTTGGTAGACTTGAAGCATAGCATGATTGAGATAATTAATCAGTTACCCAAAATGGAGCACCGCATTGTACTTGTTAAGAGATATCTGTTCAACAAGTGCTGGGAGCAGATAGCGGTTGACATGGGGTATGAAAAACGGCAGGTGCAACGGTTTCATGACAATGCGATTAGAATTATTAATAAAACATGTCACACCATGTCATAGAATGTCATGTCAAGTTTTTGATATAGTTAGAGTGGACAAAGTAAGATAAGACAAGCCATCAGGGAGCAATCCTTGGTGGCTTTTCTATTGGAGTGATTAGTATGCCAAGGAAACCAATGAAGCCTTGCAAGCACCCTGGCTGTCCGAAGCTGACTGATGGGTACTACTGCAAGGAACATGAAGCCATGCATCAGAAAGACTACGAGCGAACCCCGGAGGAGCGTAAACGTTACGGCTATCAATGGAAGAAGGCTCGTAAGAGATATGTAGCTGCACACCCTGTCTGTGAGATGTGTCTGTTAAATAAGCGGATAACACCTGTCGAGGAAGTGCATCATATCCTGCCACTGGATCACGGTGGTAATCATAATCCACTGAACCTCATGAGTCTGTGTAAGGCTTGTCACAGTCGTATTACGGCACTCATGGGCGATAGGTGGAACAAGAAGAAGGAATACACGTACTGAGGGGGAGGGGGGCCTAAAATCTCTGTGGAGCGGACGCTTGTCCAGCGGGCACCCCCCTCGCGCAGAAAAAGTGCGATTTCAGAAGGGTAAAAGGAAGGAGTGTTCGGTTTGCCGACTAAATCAAATAATATTGGAGGGCGTGGAGGTGCTAGGCCAGGTGCTGGTCGCAAGAAGAAAGCACTGGCTGACAAGGTGGGCACAGGCAATCCAGGCGGCAGACCGTTAGTTGTCTTAGATATTCCTGATATGCCTGAACCGGTCGAACTTGAAGGTGCTGATATGCCGGAGCCAAGGGAGTTCCTCTCCGCCCAGCAGCGTGATGGTAGTGAACTCGAGGCCAAGGAGATTTATACGGAAACATGGAACTGGCTGAAACGCCTCGGTATGCATCCCAAGATTAGTAAACAGCTCTTGGAGCGTTACGCCATGTGCTCTGCCAGATGGATTCAGTGTGAGGAGCTGACCAGTCGTATGGGTATGCTCAGTAAGCACCCGACATCCGGCAAGCCAATAACCTCGCCGTTTATAAACATTGGCATTAACTATATGAATCAGGCCAACAGGCTGTGGAATGAGATATTCCAAATAGTAAAAGAGAACTGCGTTACCGGCTATGAGGGAGACACTCCGTCAGATGATTTGATGGAGCGTCTGCTGAGAGCCAGGGAAAGGAAATGATATTAATGGGAGAACTGAAATACGAGCTGGTCGATGTAGACCAGCTTATTCCTTATGTGAATAATGCCAGGACACACTCACCAGAACAGGTGACCAAGCTGGCAAGTGCTATCAAAGAGTTTGGGTTTATTAATCCAGTGATAACAGACGGAGAACATGGCATTTTGGCAGGACATGGCAGAATCGCCGCTGCAAAGCAACTGGGATTAAAACAGGTACCATGTGTCTCCGCTGCTTATCTTACTGAAGCACAGAAGAAAGCATATATCCTGGCAGATAACAGATTGTCTTTGGATGCTGGCTGGGACGATGAGCTTTTAAAGATTGAGATTGAGTCCCTTGAAAGTGAGGGGTTCGACATCGGTCTTACAGGCTTTGATGAAAAGGAACTGGCTGACCTCTTTGGCACAGATGATAAAGATACTGAGGACGATGACTTTGATGTAAATGCTGCTCTTGACGCAGCTGCCTTTGTTGAGCCAGGAGATCTTTGGCTCCTGGGAGAACACCGCCTGTTGTGTGGTGATTCCACAAATCCAAAAGATGTAGCTACACTTATGAACGGGCAGAAGGCAAATGTGTGTATTACTGACCCGCCTTATAACTGTGCTTATAAGGGTGGTACCGGAATGACTATCATGAACGACAAGT
>NZ_CAMYWM010000051.1 GCF_947302755.1 uncultured Anaerovibrio sp. | reverse complement strand
GTGCTGATGTGCCATTTTAGGGCTGCGCTTATCCATGGAATCATCTCCATGTCACCCGCTTCACCTTGCCTTCCAACTATAACACCTCACCCACCGCAAGCGGTCCCCCCTCCCCTCAAGGGGAGGGCAAGATAGTTGTTGCAAGCGGTCCCCATAACACTTGCCTTCCCCCTGGGGGCGCTTTGCGCGGGAGTCCGGTGGACTCCCCGGAGAAGGTGGCAGCGAAGCTGACGGAAGAGGGGGTCCCGCCGATAGCTAAATAGTTCACCTCGATATAGGATCGAACAATTCCTAATTATATGGACAATATCATCTAAAGCTATATGGACAGTTTATGATGTCCATGGTACAATCAAGGGGGATCATGAGAGGGGGAATTTAATGGTTATCGGCTCAGAAAGTGAAACTGTTGAGTTTAAGCTTACAACCGGAGAAAAGAATGAAGCTATGGAGGCTATTGCTGCCATTTTAAATAAACATTGTCGAGGCACAGTATATTTTGGGGTCGATGACTCTGGTTTTGTAAGAGGTCAACAGGTCAGTGATTCTACCAAAAAAGATATTTCAAGAATAATCAGTGAGTCTATAGAACCGAGAATTGCGCCAACGATAGATGTGCTCACTATAGAGCAACGTACTATTATAAAAGTAGCTTTTTCCGGTCATAACAGACCATATGCGGTTAATGGCAGGTATCTTATTCGTACGGGAACGGAAAATCGGAGAATGTCTCCTGATGTGCTAAAACGGCTGATAAAGAATGATGATTACTCTTCAAAGTGGGAAGAGGAACTGACGGATTATACGGCAGATGAATTAGATGATGAGGCACTAAAGGACTTTTATCAGTCAGCGAATGACTGCGGCCGTTTATCTATGAAGGAATATGATAAAGATAAGCTCCTTTCGACTCTTGGGGTGATACGTGACGGATATATTAATAACGGCGGATACGCACTTTTTGGTAAGAATGCGAAAATCGGCCTGAAGCTTGCTTCATATGCAACGGATAATAAGGTTACGTTTACTGATTTAAAATTGTTGGAAGGGAATATTTACAATTTGGTCAATAACGCGTTGGATTATATTCTGAATCGCATTAATTGGAGAGGTGAAATAGGGGCAAGGAAGCGAAAGGAGATACCGGAAATACCTGAAGCTGCCATACGTGAAATAATAGTAAATGCATTTGCCCACGCAGATTATGAAACGGTTCCTGAGATGGAAATAGGCATTCATCCGGGGAAAGTGGAAATATATAATCCTGGTTCATTTCCTGATGGTCTGACGCCTCTGGATTTCATATCGCGGAATCTTCCGTCATATAAAAGAAATCGGCTTATTTTGGATGTGTTGTTTAGAAGTAAGGATGTAGAAAAATCAGGAACCGGATTTCAACGTGTAAACGAATTTTGCAAACAGCAAAATGTAACTTGGAGTTACAGAAAAGAAGCCTATGGCTTCTTCTTTGAATTTATCAGGACAAATGTCCAGATAAATGTCCAGATAAACTCGGAACTGACAGAAGCTGAGCAGATTATTTTCAACCTTATTCAGAATAATGAGGGGATTTCAAAGGCCGAAATGGCTATAAGAATTGGGAAATCCGAGAAGACTGTTCAGAGGATAATCTCTTTGCTTATGAAAAAGCAAGTGATTGAAAGAGAAGGTTCAAATAAAACCGGTAGCTGGAAAATAACGGGGATTTGATGAGAGGTAAAAGGGGGAAATGGAAAAATGAAATCACGGAAGAACAAAAGCATACTAAGGGGGGACAGTAAGTCCCGGTGGAGCAGCCCCAAGGGGCAGACTGCCCTGGCACTGGCCATTTTGCTGTGGATAGCGGGGGGCAGTGTTGTGGCGTTGGCGCAAGAAACGATTGTCGCGAGTGATTACGATGGAAGCGTGTTTGGCAATCATGACGACAATGGTTTGGACAATTCAGCCGGCGACCCGAACAACAACCAAGTTACGGTAAAAGCAGGCGTTACAGTAAGCGGAACCGTATATGGAAGCAACAAGTACGCCACAACCGTGAGCGGCAATACGGTCATCATAAACGGTAAGGTGACGTCAAATGTCTATGGAGGAACTTCGGGAGGAGATTCTGGCGAAGCAGGTGATGTAAACCATAATCATGTCACCATAACCGGCATGGTAGTGGGAGATGTGTACGGCGGTCGCTGTGGTGGTGAAGGCAATGCGTCAGAAAATGAGGTCACCGTTAGCGGCGGCACGGTCGGGGGCAGTATTTACGGCGGCTATGTCTACGAGGGCGATACTGCGGGACAAACACTCAATCAGGTCACGTTGAAGGACGCGACGGTCACGGGAGCTGTGTACGGCTTCTCTGTTCGTAACGGCGCGCCCTATGAAATCAATAACAACACACTGAACCTCTCCGGTGCCAATACCGTGGGCGGGACCGTGGGAAATTTTGTCACCATTAAGCTGGCGAATACCCTGACTTGGAATACAGCCAAGCCGGTGCTGACCGCCAATGAATTTTCTAACTACGGTACCTTGGATATCACTGAGGCTACAAATCTTGCCAATCAGACAGAGCCAGGCACCATGACACTGCTTTCCTCTGACACCGACAATAATTTTGCCGATAATTTTAAGCTGGCTTATAATTCAACCACACAAGCTAATCCGGTGGCTTTTAGTAGTACCAAGACAAGCCAAGTAGTCAAGACTGGGGCAAATGAGTCCAGTGCGGTGGACGGCGTCACCCTTGGCTACAACAATACCCATACTGTTGCCTATGACTCTGCCAATAAGGCTATCAACTATACAGTGGCGAATAATGTCAACAAAATCACTCTTGGTGATATTGCCTGGGTAAAGGACAGCACGGTCAGGGACGGCAAAGATTATGATTTCTCAAGCAAGTCTTTGTGTATGGGCTGGGACACTGTAAAAGATTTTCGTCTCACTTTCGCCGATGATGCTGCGTATAAAAGCCTAGGGTATGGCAACAAGATGACACTGGTTTCCAATGCGACGGTTACAACGGGGGATGCAGGTCTCAACAAGGTATACGATTATACGGTGGCGAATGGTGCGAAGCTCAGCACTAATGTCAATGGCCAAATTTCAACTTCTGACAATAAAATTAGTTTAGTGCTTCAGAATATCTGTATCACAAATGTGGACCTTGCGAAATGGGACAGCTCGAAAGCGGCCTTTGCGGTTCCTGATGGTTGGAAGCCTACCAACTGGAACCATTCACCGGTTTCTGTCACGGCAGCGGGCTTTGACACCACGGGAATAGCGGTGGGCACGACGGATATCGTTACCACGAACACGGAAAACTTTTTCAGTAATGAAAAGATTACTGGTGCGTTGAAGTATGCGGAAAACATATCAGTCACTGACGCAGGAAATGGCGAGGGCGTCACCCTGACGGGCACGGAGTCCAAGGGGGTCAAAGCTTCTGACGACGGCAAGAACCTTGTCTATGCCCGGAGCAATTTCAATGTCAGCAACATTTCCTTGGGTGAGATGGCTTGGGGAACCGGGCGCACTATGGGAACAGGCTATGACTTTACCGATACAGCCACCATTAATGCAACGGATTTGGCCTTAAACTTCACCGACGAGCAGAAGGCCGCTTTGTCCAGTGACAGTAAGATAACCCTGCTGTCTGGGGCCACAAATCTGGCAGCGGATAAGACTGTCACCAAGGCCAACCATACCCAGACCATCGATTATGCCGTTGCTAACGGCACAGCTCTTTCCGGTACTCTGGCGGGCACTGTGTCTACCACGGCTGAGACGGTGAATTACGATGCCACGGGCATGACCATGGACAGCGTAAATCTAACAGGCTGGAATGGGACTGCTTCATCCGTTCCTACGGGCTGGACAGCTAAGACCGGCGGTGTAGACGTAACCGCCGATAACACCTTTGCACCGAAGGTATCTGCGGACAGCGAGAAGACTATTCTCAGTGCTACCGCGGGTTATTTCAGCAATGCCAATATTGCCGATGCCTTAAAATATAAGGCTGATGCGGCCAGCTCTGATACGGTGGACGGGGTTACCCTCACTGGTACCGAGTCCAAGGGGGTAAAGGCTTCTGACGATGGCAAGAACCTTGTCTATGCCCGGAGCAACTTTAATGTAAGCAACATTTCCTTGGGTGAGATAACCTGGGATGGAGGGCGCACGGCCGGCACCGGCTATGACTATTCGGCTGTGACCAGCTCTGTTATTGACGGCAGTAAGCTGTCCTTTAAAAATCCGGAAAATATTGGGGCGAATGCCTCCACTACACTACTTGCTGCCAATAAAACCTTGATAGATGGACTGAGCCTCACTGGGCTCACCGCCAATTATAGCTGTGCCCCGGTGGCGGGGGTCACTGTGGCCGGGCAGCTTACAGGGGATGTTTCTTCTTCGGCTGGGGCCCTTATTTATACCAATACCGCCAATAAGGCTACCAAGCTCACCTTTGACAATGTGGAGTGGAAGGACACCGGGGCCCTTATTGCCCATGCAACAGATGCCACGAAGAATATCAGCTTTGACGGGGCGGATGTGGATACCACTAATATCACATTCACCAATATTAAAACCATTGAAGATAATAAGCAGATGACCCTTGTATCGGACTTTGGCACAGCCGTGGGCACCATCAGCGGTACCCAGTTTGGTATAGGCACAGAAAAGGGTGAAGGCCATGCCTTCTATGAGAATAACAATCTCCGTTATCTGGTAACGAAAGGAATTGGCAACAGCCAGGCGTCCTCTGGGGAGTCAGTCAGTGGTCAGACTGAGACAGTGGAAAATGGGGCCAAGGTAAATAATAGTGTAATCGGTGCCATGACGGACAGTGGTAAAGCAGAGGAAAGCAAAGCCATTGTATCCGGGGGCAGTGAGGTAACGGGCAATGTCATCGGGGCTGAGACGGAAAGTGGTCTGGTCAACAGGAACGAGGCCAGTGTCACCGGCGAAAGCAAGATAAACGGCAATGTGGAGGCGGCCCAGACGAAAAGCGGCAATGCCACCGCCAATATTACCAATGTAGAAAACAGTAATGTGACAGGCAGTGCCGTGGGGGCTGTAACCGACAGCGGCGTGGCCACTGGCAATGTGTCCAATGTCAGCGGCGGCAGTGTCGGCGGCGATGTGGCCGGAGCTACCAGCACCAGCGGTACCGTCAGCAACGGCAATGCCGCCATTGTAACCGATACCAAGGTAGAAGGGAATATCTTCGGCGGCAAGAGCACCAGCGGTGAGGTAAATACCAATACGGCCAATGTGTCCGGCGGCTCCGTCCAGGGCAGTGTATATGGCGGCCGGACCGATGGAGAAAAAGCCGTATACGGTAACGAAGTAAAACTGGCAGGCCAGGCCGCCGTCCAGACTGATGTATTTGGCGGCTACAGTGCTCAGGGCACCGCCACCGACAATACCGTAACCATTGACGGGGCTACTGTAGAGGGTACTGTCTATGGCGGCAAGAGTGAGGATAAATCCGACAACAACTCCGTGGAGCTGGATAAGGGTACCGTAGGGGCCATTGTGGGCGGCGGCTGTGAGGAAGCCAGCGGCAACACCGTAACCATCACCGGCGGCGAAGTGCTCAGCGGGGTCTATGGTGCCAAGGCGGGTACTTCCGCCACCAACAACACCATTACCATGGCCGGGGGCAAGGTGAATAATGTCCTCTATGGCGGTTATACGGACAGCACCACCGGAACCACCACCGGCAACACCGTCACCCTCTATGGCACGGCGGATGTGTCCAATGCCAGTGTCTTTGGTGGCAGCGGCAGTGATATAACTGGCAACGTCCTGAATATCGGGGCGGTAATCAATGAGGTGGCCACCAGCTGGACTGGGGGCGGCCAGAGTGTAAAGAATATCGCTAACTTTGAAACAATGAATTATGTGGCAGTACCATGGAGCAGTACAAAAGCGGCTGTTACTATTTCTGACGGAACGGCAAGTGATTTGTCCGCTACCAAGGTCAGTGCCACCAAGGTTCACTTCACTGATACCACATCCCTTAAAAACAACGATACCATTACCCTGCTGGATGAGCAGAGGGTAGCGGCGGACAAGCGGGTACAGACCGGCAATATTACTACGGAAAGCCAGTATACCGCCGGCTCCACCCTGCAGGGCACTGGTGTGCTGTCACTGGATGATAAGGGCAATGTACTCTATACAGTAACGGAAGAGGATGTAAGCGAGCAGAGCCATAACACGGTTATGGGGGCCCAGGTGGGCATGGCCGCCCTGTCTATCGGCAATGACTATGTGGGCGCAGCCACAGAAGGGTTGGCCCTGGGCACCAACACTGGCGCCGATGGCATAGCAATCTACGCCAATATGGGCGGGGGCACCCTGAAGCAGGACACCGGCAGCCATATCAACACCCACATCTGGAATGCCATTTTGGCAGTGGGTCATAAGAACGAAAAAGCAAAAGCGGATTTTGAATATGGGGCCTTCTTCGAGTACGGCACCGGCAATTATTCCACCCATAACGGCGACGAGCGGGGCGACGGCTCCACCAAATACACCGGTGGGGGGCTTTTGGCCAAATACAGCCTGAAAACCGGCAATTATGTGGAGGGCAGCTTCCGGGCCGGCCGTATCCACGACAATGCCAGCAATGTGCTGCGGGATGCCCTGGGCAATCCATACAGCTATGAAACCGATGCATCGTACTGGGGCTTCCATGTGGGCGTGGGCAAGGAAATAAAGCTGGACAGCCAGCGCACGCTGGACCTCTACGGCAAATATTTCTATAACCATCGGGGCAGTGTGTCCTTCGAGGCCGGCGGCCAGTATGAGCTGGATGGGGTATCCAGTAAGATACTGCGGCTGGGCGGACGGTATACCATGCAGGCCGGGGCTGACTGGCAATGGTACGGCGGGCTGGCCTATGAGCATGAGTTTGGCGGCGAAGCCACTGGCACCGCTGACGGCCTGGCTATCCGCAGCGCCTCCACCAGGGGCGGCAGCGTAAGAGGCGAGCTGGGTGCTACCATGCAGCAGGCCGGCTCACCGTGGAGCCTTGATGTGAATGTAAGTGGCTTTGCGGGAAAGAAGCAGGGCCTCACCGGCAGCGTGGCGGTAAAGTACAGCTTCTAAGGATGAGGTGTTAATGCCTGTCCCTAGGTCAGCTGCAGGTCTAACGGGGCACGCTCACGCTCGAGACAGATTGTCCAGTGGTACTAAGCTCGCCCAGCATTTTGCGGGGCCTGCCATGGGATGTTCCATTCCTGCGCTTCGCCAGTGTCACATCAATTGGGCAGTTGACTTCGTCGAAATAACGACGGTGGGGGCCGTCTGCAACCACATAGGGCGTTAATAGATTTTGTGCTGATGTGCCATTTTAGGGCTGCGCTTATCCATGGAATCATCTCCATGTCACCCGCTAACTCTTGCCTTTCCTTAGAGGGGAAGGTGGACAAAGGGCGGATGAGGGGTTCGCTATCTTTGCTACATATTTCCAAAGGCGGGAAAAGTTGACAATAGTTAACTTTTTCCGCTTTCTTTATGCCTTGTGTCGAATCTTTTCCTATGGTAAAATACTCTCTGTGAGTATAAAAGTCCATTGTAAAAGGAGCATAACGAATGAAAATTTGTGTTGGCTGTGACCATGGGGCCATAGAATTAAAGAAAACTGTGCTGGAAGTTTTGCAGGAATTTCCGGATATCGAAGCCGAGGATGTGGGAACCTACAGCGGTGAATCAGTGGATTATCCGGATATTGCCCAAAAGGTCTGCGAAAAGATTACCAGTGGTGAGGCTGAGCGGGGTATTGTGCTGTGCGGTACTGGTATCGGCATTTCCATGGCCGCCAATAAAATAAAGGGGATACGGGCAGCCCTGTGCGGTGATGTATTTTCGGCCCGTATGTCCAGAGAGCATAATGATGCCAACGTATTGGCCATGGGCGGCCGAGTTACCGGCTTTGGACCGGCCGGTGAGATAGTACGCGCCTGGCTTACCACCCCATTTTCAAATGGTGAACGCCATATTCGCCGTATTAAAAAAATGATGGCGTTGGAGAACAAATAATAATCGTGTGCAAGGAGGACTAGTCATGGGCTTAATGGATGATTTAAAGGTTGTGGATCCTGAGGTAGCAAAGGTGATTAATGACGAGCTAAATCGTCAGCGCAATAAGCTGGAGCTTATTGCCTCAGAAAATATTGTCAGTAGTGCAGTGATGGCGGCCCAGGGAAGCGTGTTGACCAACAAGTATGCCGAGGGATATCCTGGCAAACGGTATTATGGCGGCTGTGAGCATGTGGATGTGCTGGAACAGCTGGCCATCGATCGGGCCAAGGAGCTGTTTGGGGCAGAGTATGCCAATGTGCAGCCTCATTCTGGGGCCCAGGCCAATATGGCCGTTTTCTTTGGCCTCTTGGAGCCGGGGGATACCGTAATGGGCCTTAGCCTGACTGATGGCGGTCATCTGACCCACGGCAGTCCGGTGAATATGTCCGGAAAATATTTTAAAATCGTTCCCTATGGGGTAAGTGAAGCCACTGAGCAGCTGGATTATGATGATATTCAGCGGATAGCCAATGAGTGTAAGCCAAAGCTGATTGTGGCCGGAGCCTCGGCCTATGCCCGGGTTTTGGATTTTCCCCGTCTGGCCGAAATTGCCCACTCTGTAGGTGCCTACCTTATGGTGGATATTGCCCATATTGCGGGCTTGGTGGCCGCCGGTCTCCATCCATCCCCGGTTCCCTATGCTGATGTGGTAACCACCACTACCCACAAGACTCTGCGTGGCCCCCGGGGTGGCCTGATTCTCTGTAAGGATGCCGAGTTTGGCAAGCAGTTCAATAAGGCGATTTTCCCTGGTATTCAGGGCGGCCCTTTGATGCATGTTATCGCTGCCAAGGCAGTGGCCTTCAAGGAAGCCCTGTCCCCTGAATTCAAGGAATATGCCCGGCAGATTATCAAAAATGCCAGTGCCCTGGCCAAGACCTTGAAGGAAAAGGATTTCCGCATCGTGTCCGGCGGTACCGATAATCATCTCATGCTGGTAGATCTCACCAATAAGAATATCACCGGCAAGGTGGCCCAGAATGTTCTTGACGAGGTGGGCATTACCGCCAACAAGAACACCATTCCTTTTGAAAAGCTGAGCCCATTTGTAACCAGTGGCATCCGGCTGGGCTCCCCGGCCCTTACTACCAGGGGCTTTAAGGAAGAGGACATGGTTGAGGTGGGCAATATTATTGCTCTGGTGCTGGATAATCCGGAGGATGAGGCAGCAAAGGCCCAGGCCAGGGACCGGGTGGCAGCCTTGTGCCGGAAATATCCATTGTATGAGTAACGGGAAGCTTTTTCATTAAGTGGAAAAACATGAGTAATTGCGTTATAATACACAATGACGCTTTGGGTGTGTTGAAACGCTGGGTATGTATATTTTGTTTATGGCAAAATTTGAACAATTGCGTTATAATGACAGGTGAAGAAAACAATCGAGTCTCTAGGAGGAGAAATATGTCTGATATTAAAGCAACGGTAGTAGACCATCCATTAATCCAGCACAAGCTTACCATTATGCGGAAGAAGGAAACCTCATCCAAGGATTTCCGCCAGCTGCTGGAAGAGATTGCTATGCTCATGACCTATGAGGTAACCCGTGATTTCCCACTGGAGGAAATTGATATTGAAACACCTGTGGCAAAGTGCAAGGCCAAGGTTCTGGCCGGCAAAAAGGTTGGCGTTGTGCCAATTCTTCGGGCAGGTCTGGGCCTGTTAAGCGGCGTGGTAAACATGATTCCATCGGCCCGTGTAGGCCATGTGGGTATGTATCGCGACCCTGCCACTCTTAAGCCGGTAGAGTATTACTGCAAGCTGCCGGGGGACGTGGCTGAGCGTACCCTTATCGTTGTTGACCCAATGCTGGCTACCGGTGGTTCTTCGGCGGCCGCCCTTACCCTGTTAAAGGAAAAGGGGGCCAAGAACATGATTCTCATGTGTTTGGTAGCTGCCCCAGAGGGCATTAAGGTGATTAATGAGGAGCATCCCGATGTTCCTGTATATGTTGCGGCAATTGATGAATGCCTTAATGAAAAGGGATATATCGTTCCGGGTCTCGGCGATGCCGGCGATAGAATCTTTGGTACCTTGTAATTTTTAATATCGGCTGATATTTTCTGCCGGCTGGTGCATAATCTGTGCCGGTCGGCAGTTTTTTGTAGGGGGGATATTATGCAAAATTTTGAGTTTTATTGTCCAACGGATATTGTCTTCGGGAGAGGGGCTGAGGACAAGCTGGCTGACAAAATTCGGCAGCACGGTGGTTCCAGGGTATTTCTGCTTTATGGCGGGGGGAGTATTGAAAAAAATGGTCTCCTGAAGCGAATAGAGGATATTCTCAATGAAGCAGATATTGAATTTGAGGCCATGGGCGGCGTTCAGCCAAATCCGGTATTATCCTTTGCCAAGGAGGCCACGGCTGAGGCTGTTAATTTTGAGGCCGATATGGTATTGGCTGTGGGGGGCGGCAGCGTTATTGATACGGCCAAGGCTGTGGCCGTTGGCTTAGCCACCCCGGAGGTAGATATTGCCGAATATTGGGAAAAGGGCCGGGAGGTTGAAGCATGCGCCCCAATCGGCGTGGTACTGACTATTTCAGCCGCCGGCAGTGAAACCAGTGATTCGGCGGTACTCACCATTGATGGCACCGGTAAAAAGGGTGGTGCCCACAGTGATATTATCCGGCCGGATTTTGCCATCATGAATCCGGAAATTACCTTTACTCTGCCACCATTCCAGATTGCCGCCGGCGTGGCTGATATTTTGATGCACACCCTTGAACGGTACTTTACCTATACTGAGGGTAATTTGTTTACTGATATGGTGGCCGAGGCCCTGATGAAGAATGTAATCCGGCAGGGCCGCATCTGCGTGGCCCACCGTAAGAATTATGAGGCCATGAGTGAAATCATGTGGTGTGGCAGTGTATCCCATAACGGCTTTACTGGTCTCGGCCGGGAAAAGGATTTTTCGGCCCACAAGCTGGGCCACGTCCTCAGCGGGGTATACAATGTGACCCATGGGGCTTCCCTGGCTGTTATGTGGCCGGCCTGGGCAACATACGTTTATGAGGACAATCCGGAGCGGTTTGCCCAATACGCTGAGCGGGTGTGGGGCGTAAATGCCGGTACTCCATATGAGCGGTCCAGGGCGGGAATTCGCCTGACCAGAGAATTTTTTGAGCAAATAGGCTTACCCACCAATTTCACCAAGCTGGGGATTGGCGTAAAGGATGGGGCCGAGATAGAAAGGCTGGCGGATATCTGCACGGCCAATGGCACGAAACGGGCTGGTATATTCCATCCAATGGACAAAAAGGATGCTATGGCCATATATGAAAGTGTAAACAGATAATTATTTTGGGGCTGTTACATGGATGAATAATCGTCGATGTGACAGTCTTTTTTTGAAAAATAGCTTGGTGCTGATGTGGGTAAATTACTACTTGCGTGGGGCAATTATCCATGATATGATTAAGTGTGCTATGTTCAGAAACTATGCCTATTCTAGGAGGATTTACATAAATGGAGAAATTGATCATAAATGGTGGTAAGCGACTAAAGGGTCGGGTCAAAATCAGTGGTGCCAAGAATGCGGTGCTGCCTATTATTGCCGCAGCCCTTTTGGGGCAGGATTCCCCCAGCCGGTTGGAGGAGGTTCCGGCCCTTGATGATGTTCATACCCTTACCGAGGTATTGAAGCAGTTAGGTGTCAAGGCGGAGTTTAATCCTGATAAAAATACTATCCTGGTGGACAGCTCAGACATTGCCAGCTGTGAAGCACCTTATGATCTGGTCCGTAAAATGCGCGCCTCGTTCCTTATAATTGGCCCATTGCTGGCCCGCTACGGCAAGGCAAAGATTTCCATGCCCGGGGGCTGTGCCATTGGAACCCGGCCTATTGATTTACATCTCAAGGGCTTTGAGGCTCTGGGGGCGGATATTAATATCGGCCATGGCTTTATTGAAGCCCATGCTCCAGGGGGGCTGAAGGGGGCCCGTATATATTTGGACTTCCCAAGTGTGGGGGCTACAGAGAATATTATGATGGCTGCCTGTATGGCTGAGGGGCAGACGATTATTGAAAATCCGGCCCAGGAGCCGGAAATCATCGATCTGGCCAATTACCTCAATGTAATGGGGGCCAATATTCGGGGGGCCGGCACCAATGTTATAAAAATAGACGGTGTTAAGCGGCTTACGGGCAAGACTTACACCATAATTCCGGATCGGATTGAGGCAGGCACCTATATGGTGGCGGCTGCCATGACCAAGGGGGATGTATTTATTGAAAATGCCATTTCCGAGCATTTGAAGCCGGTTATTGCCAAGCTGAAGGAAGCCGGTGTCATCATTGAGGAGCATATTGATGGCATTCGGGTAACCTGCGATAGGGTTACCAAGGCGGTGGACATCAAGACCATGCCTTACCCGGGCTTTCCGACGGATATGCAGGCCCAATTTATGGCGATGCTGTCCGTATCTGAGGGAACCGGTATGGTAACGGAGACCGTATTTGAAAACCGGTTTATGCACGTGGACGAGCTGAAACGCATGGGAGCCAACATTAAGATTGATGGCCGTACTTCTACAGTAGAGGGGGTACCATACCTGAACGGATGTCAGGTAAAGGCTACTGACCTGCGGGCCGGTGCAGCCATGGTTCTGGCCGGACTGGTGGCCAATGGGGAAACGGCTATTGGCTATATTCACCATATTGATCGGGGCTATGATAATCTGGTATCCAAGCTCATTGGCCTGGGGGCCGATATTCGTCGAGTGGATGTCTGACCTGTACAAAAGGAGTATTGAATGGATACAACTGCACGTGATCTTTCCCTTATTGGAATTGTGGGTCTTGTACTATATTTATTGGGTAATTGGGCAATAGCCGTCACGGACCCTGTGGAATCAAACTACACCCTTACGGCCATGGAGATGCTTCGGTCAGGTGATTATGTGTCACCGCGCATTTATGGCAATTACTGGTATGATAAGCCGGCCTTTTTCTACTGGGAGCTTATTGTGGCCTACAAGCTGTTTGGTATAAATGAATTCGCCTCCAGATTTTTCCCGGGGGTATTTGGCGTCCTGGGTCTGATGATGACCTATCTCTTTACCAAACGGATTTATGATCGTAAGACCGGGCTTATGGCTGTGGGAATACTGGGTACCTGCTTTGAATATTGGTTGTTATCCAAGACGATTATTACGGATTTAACCCTCTTTGTATTTTTTAACGGGGTTTTGATAGCCTTTTATATGGGCTACAGTACCGGCAGGAGGGCCTGGTATTATCTTTGCTATATTCTGGCCGGGCTGGCCACCCTGGATAAGGGCCCCATCGGGTTGCTGCTGCCTGGATTTATCATTTTGGTATACCTGTGTATCAGACGTGATTTCAAAGAGATTTTGCGTATCAAGTGGATTCCTGGACTGCTTTTGTATGCCATTACGGCTGGCAGCTGGTACTATACCATGTATGTCATTCATGGCATGGATTTTATCAATAATTTCTTGGGGGTTCACAACTTCCTGCGGGCTACCCAGTCCGAGCATGAACAGTGGAATGTCTGGTGGTATTACACCATGATTTTCTTTGCCGGCTGCCTGCCCTGGTGTTGGACCCTGCCGGCAGCTCTTTGGAAATGCTTCAAAGAACAGCGGCTGCCCCAGCTGGATATGGCCGGGGGCTTCCTGCTGACCTGGGCCCTGGTAGTGAATATTTTCTATCAGTGCATGGCCACAAAGTATACCACCTATACCCTGCCGGGCCTGCTGCCGATTGCCATTCTGATGGCATGCTATCTCTATAAGCGGGAAACTCTGGTAAAACGTACTGTGGCTGTAATGCTGGTGGTTTATGCGGTGCTTACCTTTGCGGTGGCGGCCCCTGTGTGTAACACCAAGGGCTACTCATTTAAAAACGTGGCGGCAGTCTATCAAAACCAGATTAAGGATGAGGACCTGCTGGTCAGCTATGGCGATTACCGCACATCGGCGGTATTCTATGGGGACAAGGTGGCCTATAAGCTGGCCCATGCCAAGGATATTCCGGACATGCTGCCTGACGGCAAGAGCTGGAACGCCAAGAATGTAATGCCCTTTATGGCCTTGGAGGAACTCCCTGCTGACAAAAATGTTTACCTTATTCTCCAGGAAAAGGGCTTTGAGTCCTTTGACAGGGAATTTAAAGCAGAGGAATGGCAGCTGCTGGGCGATATAGGGTATGCCAGGGTATATTTACGTAAAGCAAAATAATATACAGGAAAAATGACAATTCCCTCCGGCTTAGGCTGGGGGGAATTTTTGTATGCGTGGAAAAACGCCGGAATTTCATTTTTTGCTTGCTTTTTTTCTTGGATAGGTGTAAATTTTATGTCAGTGTATTTATAACTGTCATGACACCTGTGTAAGGAGATGTAATGTATGATTTTGGACAGATTGGAGAGGATGCCGGTGGGCTCCTTTCATTACAAGTTATTGCTGGTTACTGGTCTTGGCTGGCTATTTGACAGCATGGATACTGGCCTTATAGCCTTTGTTCTTCCTGTGTTGGCCAAGGAATGGGGACTGGCACCGGAGCAAATGGGCTGGATTGGCAGCATCGGACTCATTGGCATGGCCTTAGGGGCGGTTATTTCCGGCACATTGGCGGACCGCATTGGCCGCAAGCGGGTATTTACCATTACGGTGTTGATGTATGCCCTGGCCACGGGAATGTGCGCCCTGGCCTGGAGCTATGAATCCTTGCTGTTCTTCCGCTTTTTGGTGGGCTTTGGTCTGGGCGGCGAGCTGCCTGTGGCGGCAACCCTGATGTCGGAATATGCGCCTACGCGACTTAGAGGCCGGTTTATCGTTCTTTTGGAGAGCTTTTGGGGCATTGGCTGGCTGGTGGCTGCCTGCATTTCCTATTTGATCATTCCCCAATACGGCTGGAAGATTGCCTTCGTGATTGGTACCCTGCCTGCTCTCTATGTGTTCCTTATCAGGCTTCACATGCCTGAATCAGTCCGCTATCTTATTTCCAAAAATAAAATTGATGAGGCCAAGGAAATTATTCTTTCTCTGGAGAAAAAGCTGAAGGTTCAGAGTCTGCCCTTTGATAGGAACCTCACTGCGGCAGAAATGGGCAGTGCCACCCTCCGGACTCCCGGTCCATTGACTCTGTTTAACGATAATTACATGAAGCGCACCATTATGCTGTGGCTGGCCTGGTTTGGTATTGTGTACAGCTACTATGGTATCTTCATGTGGCTGCCCTCCATCGTATTTCAGCAGGGCTTTGCCGTGGTCAAGACCTTTGAATACGTGCTTATTATGACCATTGCCCAGCTGCCGGGGTATTATTGTGCGGCCTGGCTGGTGGATGTGATTGGGCGGAAATATACCCTGTCCATTTTCCTGCTGATGAGTGGTGTGGCCAGCTATTTCTTCGGCAATGCCACCACGCCGGAAACCCTTTTGGCCTGGGGAGCTGCCATGTCCTTCTTTAATCTTGGGGCATGGGGGGTTATCTACACCTATACCCCGGAGCTGTACCCCACCTCCATTCGGGCCCTGGGCAGCGGCTGGGCCGCCGGCTTTGGCCGGATTGGCGGAATGATTGCCCCGGCCCTGGTGGGCATCATGCTGGCCAATCAGCTGGGTATCGGCAATGTATTCCTCATGTTTGCCGGTGTGCTTATAGTTGTATCCCTGGTGGTATTGACCCTGGGGGTAGAAACCAGGCAGAGACAGCTGGAGGATATAAATTTCACTGCTGATGTTTTCGCAATTGACAAAGATCATGTTGAAAGTGTACAATAATACTGTTGCGGATGTAGCTCAGATGGATAGAGCATCTGCCTCCTAAGCAGAGGGCCGTGGGTTCGACTCCCGCCATTCGCACCAGATGAAA
>NZ_CAMYWM010000050.1 GCF_947302755.1 uncultured Anaerovibrio sp. | reverse complement strand
TAATTGGAAGATTTTTCTTCTAAAGAAGAAAAATTTGAACAATGGCGTTATAAAAGGCATATATTTTGCACGGTAAACGTGCGAGATATATGCCTTTTAGCATTGTTATTGTATTGTTATGGTATTTATGGGAAGGAGTATTATTAATCCTGGTGCTTCATCACCATTTCTATAGTTTCAAAAAGCTGGTGGACATCAAAGGGCTTTGGTACATGGGCATTCATGCCTGCCTGTATGGCAGCCCGTTTATCCTCATCAAAGGCATTGGCTGTCATGGCAATAATTGGAATGTGGGCACAATCAACTTCCTTCATGCTGCGGATTGCAGCAGTAGCCTTATAGCCATCCATTAATGGCATTTGTACATCCATAAGTATCAGGTCATAGTAGCCAGGCGGAGAATTTGACAACATATCTACGCATTCAACGCCATTTTTGGCGTGTTCCACCTTGAAGCCCTGTTCTTCCAGGATGGTCTGGGCAATTTCGGCATTAAGCTCATTATCTTCAGCCAACAGAATACGCATGCCCTTGTATTTTGATGTGTCAATAGCCAGCTGCTGGACAGCTTCAGCATCCTGCAGCTGCTCCGGCGCAATCCTGATAGGCATAAGCAGGGTAATTCTGGTTCCCCTGCCTAATTCACTTTCAATATTTATAGTGCCTCCCAACAGATCCACCAATTTTTTTACGATATGCATACCAAGGCCGGTTCCAATAATTCCGCTTTGGGTTGTATTTTTTTCCCGGGTAAAGGCTTCAAATACGGTATCAAGAAACTCCTTGGACATGCCAATACCCGTATCCGCAACCACAATCCTGAACATGCCGATATCCGGCTCAGCAGATGAAATTTCAGTGACCTCAAGGTGTACATTGCCGCCGGTTGGGGTGTACTTGAGGGCATTGCTTATTAAATTCAGGAAAATTTCCCTGACCTTTGTGGCATCCAGCATAACCTCATGATGCTCTACCTGGTAGGAATAGGTGAACTCAAGTCCCTTATCCTTCATTTGTGCTTCAAAAACTGCAACTATTTCCGGTACGATGTGATCCAAATCAGCATAGGCTTCATCAACCGTTGCTTTGCCGCTTTCGATGCGGGCCATTTCCAGCACGTTATTAATCAGGGACAGAAGAAATTTGTTGGAGGACTGAATTTTATCAACATAGCTAAGGGCAAGGGCCTTATCCCCAATATGCTTCTCCAATAAATTGGTGAAGCCGATAATAGCATTCATTGGCGTTCTTATATCATGGGACATATTAAACAAAAAGGCTGTTTTGGCTTCATCAGCCTTTTGCACGGCATCCAGGGATTGGGTCAGCTTCACCTGATATTCCTTAAGAGCCGTATTTTGCTCGTCAATCAGTTGATTTTTGGCCTTAAGACGGCGATTGGTAATGGTCATGAACAGAACAAACAGAATAACCGACACGATGAGGATGGTACTCAGGGCGCATGCCAACAGATTGTTGGAAACAAATTTATGCACCGAAAATGGAGCCATAGGCTGGTGACCGGCCATAATTGCATCTATTTCACCGTTATTAATCAGTCCCCGTCCTTTATCCAGCATGGATATTAGCTCTACATTGTTCTTGGAGGTGGCAAAGCACAGGGGAACGGTTTCCATCATCGGGGTATATTCCAAATCCGGATATGATTGGGCATAAATGGCCAATGTTGAACTCAGGTCGATAACCCCGGTGGCATTTCCATTATTTACCTCATCCATACATTCCAACAGACTTTTGCATGGAATGAAGGTGGAATTTCTAAATTTATTTACTGCATAGCTGCTGTTGCGCTTCTTTAAATAGGCCAGACGCTCAAAGGCGTCGGCATACGGAGTTCCGGCTTTACGGACAATACCTATCTGGGCATCGTAAATATTTGTTGTGATAACAACATTGTCCTGGGCTGCACGGTTATAATCGAAGTAATATTGGGAAATAATATCCACCTGGTTATTGCGGAGAGCCGCCAGCATATCATCTTGGGAATAATATACCTTAAATTCCAATTGAATATTATTTATATCAAGAACACTAAATATGCGCTTTAGGGTATCCACGGAGGCACCCTTTACTTCATTGGTATTTGGATCATTATAGGTGAAGGGGGCATCGTCATAGAGGCAGCCCACCCGAATGACGGGATGATTTTTTATCCAATCAAGCTCCGGATTTGTGAGACTTTTCCTGATAGAAGCATAAGCGAAATGCCGCTTACTGATTTCTGTGAGGAAATAAGGATTAATGGACAGCATAAGACGATGGGCATTATTAAGGTCCTCCAAAATATCTGGACGGGCCTTGTTAACAATCAGGTAAAAGTCATCTTCACCGATACTGCCAAAGGCCACAAAATGGGGCTTATTATATCGGTTAGCAATAAGATTTAGCTCAACCTCACCGGACAAAAGAGCAGCCCGCCGTTCGGCACTGTTGGCATATTCTATAATTTCAGCATCAACATTATTTTTTTCCAGCCAATTCTTTAGTAAACCAATTTGCTTTGTTCCTCTGGAGACCCCAATTTTTTTATGCTGTATAGTCTCCAGGTTACCGGATATAATGTTTTTGTTCTGGTCGAGGAAATATAGATAATATTTTTCTGTTCCCATAGGGTCGTTGGGAAAGGCTACATATGGGGCCCGTTCCTCCGTATAGCTGACATCATAGGCCAGATCAGCATCGCCGTTTTTTACGGCCTCAATGCAGGCATTAAAGCCGGGGAATTCAACATATTCCAAATCCCAGCCCGAATATCTGGCAATGGTTTCAATATATTCAAATGCATAACCGCCCTTTTGATTGTTTCCATCATTCAATATGAAAATCTCGTCGGCATCATAAGCGGCAACCCGCACCGTTTTTCGGGATTGGTCATTATCGACCTGATTGGCATGAGCCGGTACCATCCAGCAGTATGAAAATAGCTGGATGACCATAAACAGTATACAGAAAAATTTCATGTACGATCACTCCCTGCGATGCAACAGAAAGAATATTGACTATTATGAACACACCTCTAGCTGATTATTTCGACCTACATTTATATTTTTCCTGCGCCTGGGAAAAGGTTTTTTATTTTTTTGCTCTTCCAGGCCTGCAACCTGGAGTAACTATATTGGGCCCCGGTTAATTTCGGATAAATATTACGTAAATGGCTGATGGGAGACCATTACCCTGGTAAATGCCGGTATTGGTGCAGGATAAATTTTTTTATTTGACCAGAATGTATCATTAAATTCCAACCCGTATGACACAAGGGCTCAGCTGGCTTAAAGCATGATGTAATTGTAACCCGTTATGGGTTTATTTTGGGCTTAAAATTTTTGAAAAAATGGTTTTATATGAAAAAAATGGGGCATAAAGTGAAACATAAAGCTAGGATTTTCAAGGCTTGCCAAAATCGATTATTAGGGTCGATAATGATAAATTATCGGAAGTAAATTACCGATACCGTATACCCTTGTAAATACTGGGTTTTTAAATGTCAAAAAATCAATAAAAACCGGTTTTTACCCCTATTTTTTAAAATTGTAGTATCAAAATAGTATCACGGCCGATTGCTGCATCCTTTGGTGTTTCTTGGTTTTTCTAATTGTTTTATATATGCATACATGATAAAATAATTACAAGAACATAGGGGTGATATTATGGAATGCAAATTTTCAAGGATAGGTGCCTACTATATCAAATCACAGGATAAAACAACCAGACAACGAATAAAGGCGGCTATTATGGGACTTATGGAAATACCGCCCAAGGGTGACATTAAACTTCTGCAAGGTTATAAGGATCATGTTTACCGTTTGCGTGTTGGCGGTTATAGGGTTATATATCAATTTTGCGAGATAGACGGTCAACAATTTCTTTAAATTAGGGATATTGGCAGTCGTGGAGATATTTACAAATAAAAGAGGCGGCAATAATGACAGCTTTAGAACAAAAGACACTGGATATATATAGACTTTTACCAGAGCATGAGCAAATACTTGCCTATGAATTGATAAAGCGTTTAGTATTGGCGTGGGACTCTGATTTTACCAAGCTAACCCATGAAGAAAGGGAACGTCTTGAAAAATCGGATATTGATTTAACAAACGGTGATACCGTGGTTATGTCAGACATTGACTGGTAAAACTATTAAGAACGCCCCACCTTTATCTATGGGGAGCGACTCATTTTTGCTTTTTATCCATATTTTATCGGAAGTAAAAACCTCCCAAAAGGACCGTAAGCACATTATGTTTACGGTCCCTATTTTTGGCAGGAATTTCTGAACCATAATTGGGCTTATTTGTTCCTTTTGGGAGCTATGATATTGGTTGCCCGTTTACTGAGGGTTGGATTATCCTCCATGTATTTCATGGCAGAAATAAGGCTTTGCTGTCTGAGGGTTTTCTGGACCAGCTTAATATCATTGGTGGCTTTAAACAGATTTGTTCCGCAGCTGTTACGCAGCAGATTGGCGGATGATCCGGAAACCTTTAATCCGGCTTTATCCAAGGCATTATTTATTATTAGCCGCATACCATTTCGGGACAGGCGGCCGGCAAAATTATTTTTGGAATTGGAAATAATTAAGGGGGCCAGCTGGCCCATTAATTTATCAATAATGTCCCCAGGAATGCTGTTAATGTAATCCATTAGTACATTAATCGTTTCCTGGCAGGGATAAATCTGCTGGGCTTCGTAGGCTTCGCTGTTATCAGCCGTCCGAAATTCAATGGTGTAGCTTTGCCAATTGATATCCTGCATATTTAGGCGGAATATATCCACAGGGCGCAGTCCCTCTACGCTGAACAGGTACAATATTAAGGTGTTGCGGTTTCGGACAAATTCATCCGGTTCATCACTATAGGCGTTGCATACCACCTGCAGCTGGTTCATATCCAGATAGTAACGCAGGGTTGGCGGATTGCCTCCCTGGGTCTGTATATTGGTGCAGGGATTATCAAATATAAGTCCCTGGGCAATGGCCGCCCGGTAAAGGGCCTTTAGGGCAGAAATTTTTATGTGGATGGTCAATGGCTTGTAGCCCTTATCCACCAGCTCCTGATAATAAAGCCTGATTTGCTGCTCCGTCATCTTCAAAGGGTGACGGTTATTTTTTTGGCACCAGTTGAAAAATATGCGTATATGCTTCATATAGGCTTCCAGGGTATCAGGACTGGGCTTTCCCTTAGCTATACAGGGAATGATATATTGCTCCAGGTTTTGGAGGAAGAGGTCCTTAGTGATCATGATGAGTTCTCCTGTTGGGTAGATAAATAGGTTGGTGTGGCTAAATTGCGGGTTGTGGTAATTATTTACTGTAGGTAATTTCAATTACCTACAATAACAGTATAGCACACCCACCTCTACAAGCTCAATAGCCAATTCAATATTGTGTCAACCCCTGCCCCCAATACCAACTAAAAAGAGGAACCCTACCGGTAGGTATATCAGCAAGGTTCCTCTTTCCTTCTGCAATTTGCAATTAATCAGTTTCGCAATTAACAAAGGTCTATTGATATTGAATTGTCAATAATAAATCCGATGATCCTCCCGGGACATCCTTCTGACCTTGACGAAGGCGTGGGCGTACAGACCAAAAATAAAGATCAGAAATACCCCCACCATCATATCCTCCTCAGTAAGCAGGCAGAAATCGTAAAAGCCATGGAGAACGGTAGGAATAAATAAGGCCAGCTTCAGACTGCGGTCCTTTACCGCACGGTTCATACGATGAAGATATTCCTTGGCCTGTCCATAGTAAATACCCATAAAAATACCAAAGACACCGTGCCCCGGAATAGAAGTAAATGCCCGGCCAACAGCCACCTCCAAGCCACCGTCCATGACATACATAATATTCTCCAACACCGCAAAGCCCATACTTACGCATACCGCATATAAGATGGCGTCAAAGCGATAATTAAAATTCGGGTGCGTCCAGGTCAGCCGCTTAAGCACAAACAGCTTACAGCCCTCCTCCATGATGGCCACTCCAAAAAGGGCCTCCACAAACGCGTGCTCCACCGTCCCCTCCTGGAAAACGCTGTTGATAGCTCCCCCAGCAACCAGCTCCAAAAAAATAGCCGGCAAACAGCAGATAGCTCCGTACAGGAACAGCTTCGTCAGAAGCTCAGGCGGTTCCTTTTCGATTTTATCCAAGGTATAAATATAATATAAAAAGCCTAAGCCTGGCACGATGGCCAAATTCATTACTATATCATTCATAAATTATAACCGTCCTCTCCCAGTCTCCTGCTACCTCAGCAGTTGGATTTTCTCCTGCTGCCCCGGCAGTGCTGCTTTATCCGTTCAGCGACAGCGCTATATTTCCCTACTACCCTAACAGTTTTATTTCTCCTGCTGCCCCGGCAGCTCCCCATTTTCCTGCTCCGGCAAAGCCTCTACCTCCCGAAATTTTCGCATAAGTACATTGGTGCGGGTATTCACCAGGGCATCAAATTTATTGCTTACCTGACTGAACTGCTTGTGCAGGGCATCAATGGCGGCATTATACTTTATAAATTCACTCTTCACTTCCCCCAGGGTCTTCCATACCTCGTTGGAACGCCTCTGAATAGCCAAGGTTCTGAATCCCATTTGCAGGCTGTTCAGCAGGGCGGCCATTGTACTGGGTCCCGCTATATTAACCTTGTATTTGTGCTGGAGACGTTCCACCATCCCACTGTCCACTGCATGGGCATAAAGTCCCTCTATGGGCAGAAACATAATGGCAAAGCTGGTGGTATGCGGCGGAGCCAGATATTTACCGGAAATATCCTTGGCCTCACTGTCCAACCGGCTCTCCAGCTCCCGCTGCGCCTGTTCAATCAGCTGCTTATCCCCTGTTTGCTGAGCTTCCAGCAGATGATTGTAGCAATCAAGGGGAAATTTGGCGTCTATGGGCAGATATACAATATTCCCCTCCAGGCCAGGCAGCCTGACGGCAAATTCCACCCGTTTGCCGCTATGGGGTACAGTCTCCACATTTTCATCAAATTGGTCGGCCGTCAATATTTCCACCAGAATATTCTTAAGCTGGTATTCCCCCAGGACCCCACGGGTCTTTACCCCACTGAGAACCTGCTTCAGACTGCCCACATCATTGGCCAGGGCCTGCATTTCCCCCAGGCCCTTATACACCTGCTCCAGCTGGGTGCTGACGGCCTTAAAGGACGCCGTTATACGGTTTTCCAATGCGGTCTGCAGCTGTTCGTCCACCACACCCCGTATTTCCTTAAGGCTCTTGTCCAGATCCCCCCGTACCGCCATAATACCTTGCTCCGTTTCGCGACGGATTGCCACCATGCCCCGCTCTATGGAGTCCCTGACCTCTTTGAGGCTTTGGCTGCTGGCATTATCCATCTGCATAAGACTGCGGCAAATATCCTCCTTGGTCATCTGCTGACTCTCCCCTATAGCCTGCTGCATATTCCACAGCAGCTGCTCCCTGCGGGAATCATCCGGCTTTTTCATAAGCAACGCAGCCAGCATTACGATAATAACGAGTAACAGTCCCACCACGATATAAGAGATTTCCATATTGATCCTTTCAAAATACCTGAAATTAGCTTCATTGATTGTTCCCCTGCCGTCCAACACACAATTCAGCCCGGAAGCAGGGCCCGACTTAACCCAATGGAACTACCTGAAATTAGCTCCATGGGCCCTTCCCATACCGGCCACCACGAAATTCAGCCTGGAACAATAGCCCGATTTACCCGGCTGCAACTGAAAAAGGCTCCCACCAGGGGAGCCTGAGTCTTCCTATGCCATCCTCTTGGGGTACACCCCAATAGTCCCCTTGTTAATAAATGGGAATTTATTCCCCAACCAGCGCATTATTACGGCAACAATCAAGGTTGCCAGGGCCACCCCGCAATAGAGAATTATCGCCTGAACAGCGTTAATCCTAAGACCTATTTTATCATAAAACAGGGTAAAATAGGTAATTGCCACGGGATGGGCCAAATACATGAAATATGAATGCTTGCCTAAAAGGGACAGAACCGGCTTTAATTGGTCCGGCAGACGCCAAAGGGTAAAAATTGTAAAGAAAAACAGGCAGGCCCCCAAGGTGTACACTATTCCCGTGGGGGAAAGCTGATGGGCCGTATTGACCCCCTCCAAGGGGGTATAGCCCCTGCTGTACAGCAGATAGTAGTAATAGCTTAAATGAGACACCAGGGTCAGCCAGAAAAACACTACAATAGAGCTGCGGTATTTCTCCATAAATACTGAAAACCTGTCCATGTTTACCGCCAAATAGCCACCCAACAGGAAAACAAACACATAATGGATTACCCAATAATTAAGGTGGTATATGGCAAAGGGCTTAAGGTAGGGATTGGTCACCGCCCAGGCATTCCAGACAAAGCACAAATAATAATTAAGGGCAATCTGAAATACCAGCAGAAGGGCCAGGCGTTGCACATTAAGCCGCTTAACCCCCCATACCCAAAGGGGCATCAGCAGATAAAACCAAATGAGCAGCACCATAAAATAAAGCTGATAATTGGCCAAGCCAAAGAACAAATCATACAATATGGTGATAGGCTTCAGTGGCCCATAATCCTTCCATAAAACACAATAGTGAAGGATATAAAACAGCGACCACACCACATATGGTACTACCACAGCCTTGCAGCGCCTTTTTAAAAAATCCTTGTAGACAAAGGGCTTGGTCATATCCAGATTATAAAATAAACCAAAGGCAGAAATAAAAAAGAAAATTGGCACACTAAACCTGGTAAAAATCTCCAGCAGGGCCACCAAATGCGGATTGCCGGCTGCCTCAGGAGTCAAATGCTGCCCCAGATAGACTGAGCCAATATGAATACCAATTACGCCCAGCATGGATATTCCGCGAATATATTCTATTGCCTCCAAACGTGGCTTCTTCATCAGAAAACTCCCAAAACGAAATTTATTCAATAATATAATCGACGTGGACCGTGGCAGTTACATCGATAGCTCCCGCCTCCAAGGGAGTGGATATTATATTGGAGGACACCATATCCCGGCTGTTTTTGGCCAGCAGGAGATTGTCCCTGGTTGTAACGGAGCCCACATTTTCCGTAACCAGCTTGACACCGGTGATGCGGACCCCCAGGGCGTCGGCGAGAACATCAGCCTTGGTTCTGGCATCCCGGACAGCCTCCCTCAGGGCAGCCTTCCGCAGCTCCTCCGGCTTCTTCACATCAAAGGACAGGCTGTCAATCCGATTGGCCCCGTGGCTTAACGCGCTGTCAATAACTTCACCGGCCTTGGTCAGCTCCTCCACCCGGACAGTTATGTAATTCGTGGCATTATAGCTCACCAATTCAGCAGGCTTTCCATCGGGATAATTATATACCGGTGTTAAATCCAAAAATGTGGTCTTAATATCATTGTCACTAATTCCCAGATCTTTTATGGCATTCAGCACTGCGGTCATTATATTGTCATTTTCCGCCTGGGCAGCTCTGGCCTCCATCCCCGTGGTTTCAACGCCAATACGGATATGGGCCACATCCGGACTGGCGGTCACCTTACCGAATCCACTGGCCGAAATAACCGAAGCTTCACTATATTGCCCTGCAGGGGCTGCACTGACCCCACTAATGAGACCCAGGCATATTACCAGGCACATTATTATTATGTGAATTTTCTTTTCCAACATAAAAGCTACCTCCTCAAAAATCACCGATTAACCATATTGGCATTTTTACTTTTCTTTTTACACTCAAAAACGTATTTTATAAATTCCTCTTCCCGCATAGGCTTGGAGAAATAATAGCCCTGAATCATATCGGCACCATAGCTGCGAAGTACCTCCAGCTGTTCCTTGGACTCAACCCCTTCAACCACCGTGCTTAGCTCCAGACTATTGGCCAGATTGATACAACCATGGAGAATGCGGCTTCGTTTCTTGTCGCTCAGCTCTTTCATAAATACTCTATCCAGCTTAATAAAATCAAGGGGTAATTCTCCTAAAATATTAAGGGAGGAATAGCCGGAGCCAAAGTCATCCAACTCAATTTTAAAGCCATAATCCTGGCATGCCTTCAGGGTATTATATAAATCCCCAATTCGGGACTCAAACAGGTTTTCTGTAACCTCCAGGTGGAGCATAGAACGGAGTATACCATGCTTTTCAGTTATGCGTACAATATTCTGAAAGAAATTGGACTCACGAAAGCTTAGGCGGGAAAAATTCACTGACACGGGAAATGGGTCCATACCAAGGTCCTTCCAGTGATTAAGGCATTTGCAGGTCTGCTCCCACACATACATATCCACCTCTACAATGAAGCCACAATCCTCCATTACAGGAATAAACTCGTTAGGATAAATTTCTCCCAGTTCAGAATGGTGCCATCTAAGGAGGGCCTCGGCCCCCTCCAGCTCCCCGGTAAAGGAATTATGCTTGGGCTGGAACACCAAATAAAACGCCCCCATCATCAGGGAAGAGCGCATATCGGTTTCCATACGGCGATACCGCTCCAGCTTCTCCAGCATTTCATCCTCAAAGAAAGCGTAAAGCTTACCGTATTTGTGCTTGATAGGCTGCAGGGCCATAATAGCCCGATCACAGGCAATTGCCGCGGAAATTGAGCTGTCCACATTTTCATATATACCCAGCCTAAATACCAAATCCTTCATTGAAATAATTTCCATGGCCGACTGGTAAATATAGCGGATATAATCATCAGTGAGAAGACCGGTATGCTCCATAAATACCACAAATTGGTCAGCACCGTACCGTCCCACCATGAACATATCACCTTTACCGTGCTGGAGCCACTCGCTAATCTCCATAATAACCTTATCACCGGCATCATAGCCATAATGCTCATTAATCAGCTTAAAATCCACCACATCGGAAACAACAAAATCGTACTTCTTATCCGGATTGGCCGCCATAATCGCATCCGCCCTTTCACAAAAGGACCGGCGATTCAGTAACCCCGTAAGGCTGTCATACTGTGCTTCCCTATTCATTCGGCTGTCCAGATCATTTATGATGCTATTTTCCTCAATCTTATAATTCCTTATAAAAGAGCGTACCGTAACAAAGCCTGAAAATACATTATCGGTATCTGGAAAAAACTCCATAATAACCGGTTCATATTTCCCCTTCGAGCTGGTGCGGCGCAAATAAATAATCTGCAGGGAGCCCTGGGCGCATTTCTTACACAAACGCTTTAAATTTGAGGGACTGGCCAAATTTATAAATTGCAGCTTAAGGCTATCATGGCACATTCCACTGTTGATGAACGCCTCAAACCACTCACTTAAGGTTGCCGTTTTAAGATCAATACCGATATGCTCACGTTCAAAATCATCCATTTTTATAATATGGAAGCTATTTTTACGCAAATCTACGTGCATCACCTTATGATAACAGCTGCCCAAGAGCCGCTTTATAAATAGTTGACGCATCTCCTGCGTATCCTGCATGCTATACTCTCCTCCACCCTTTCTGCACTTTCCCATATTATGGGCCAACAATGGTATTTTATCAAAAATCATTGTTAATTGATACACATTATTATAAGACGAAAGCCCTATTTAATTTATTAGCTTATGGACATTGTTGGGTATAAAGGCCCAATAAAATGCCAAAAACGGACTGAAGCAATCAGCCCGTTTTTACTAAAATGCAATTAAATGAAACTTATTCAGGGGGAGACTTAGCACCCGTTAGCGTGGGGTTAAAGCCGCAAGGAATAGAAAAACCACCTGAACAGGTTATCATGCTGTATTATGGTAATGTTTTCCAGGCAGACGACGGCCAGAATACCAGCATGGCCTTACCCTTTAGCAGGTCATATGGCACAAAGCCAACATCCGGAAACCGACTGTCCTCAGAATTATTGCGATTATCCCCCATTACAAATACATGTCCATCTGGGATGGTCGTCTTGGGATAGTCCATACGGCTTTTGGCCAATATATAATCCTCATTCTGTAGCTCACCATTTACATAAACATTGTGATCCTTTATCTCAATTGTATCCCCGGGAATAGCAATAACCCGTTTTATAAAATCCCGGCTCTTATCCCTTGGATACTGGAATATAAGTATCTCTCCCCGCTCAGGAGCACGCATCCTGTAAATGAATTTATTAACCACAAGACGCTGCTGATGCTCAAGGGTGGGCATCATAGATGGACCGTCCACCAAGTACAATTCCACAACAAAGGTGCGGATAAACATAGCCAATGCAACAGCCACCGCTATGGAAATAACCCAATCTCTAATTTCAGTCCCTAACTGACCCATGCAAAATCACCTCTTACAAGCTCTTCAGTATGAAAAAAAGGGACTGAAAAAACAGTCCCTTTTTCAATTCTGCCATTAGCGCTTCTCGCGGATACGAGCAGCCTTACCTGTAAGGTTACGGAGATAGTACAGCTTAGCGCGACGAACAATACCGCGACGCTTAACTTCGATCTTATCGAGTCTTGGGGAGTGTACCGGGAAAGTACGCTCTACACCGACACCGCTGGCAATACGACGAACGGTGAAGGTCTCACGAACGCCGGAGCCGGAACGCGCAATAACAACGCCCTCGAAAACCTGGATACGCTCACGGGAACCCTCCACAACCTTTACATGGCAACGTACAGTATCGCCCTGCTGGAACTGTGGGATGTCATTTCTGAGCTGTTCTTTCTCTAATTCCTGAATAATGTTCATTGTATATCCTCCTCTATTCAAGCGTTCTTGGCAAGTGTTGAATTCTAATATAGTCTTGTCCAGAGGACCGCTCACATACCCAAGTATGATATCATGATATTTATCAAAAATCAAGCAATAAAAAATTTTTTTAAGCCAGGCAATAGCTCATGGCCTTCTTTACAATTTCCTCATTAACGTCCTTTGAAATGCGTACCCTACCGATTTCCCCGTCCATCAATACCCATTTCACCTGACCATTTACTGTCTTTTTGTCATGAAAAATTGCTTCGTACAGGGTGTCTATATCACAGCCCTGGGCCTTGGCCGGCAGCTGCATTATTTTAATCAGCCTTTCCACCCGCTCAAAGGAACCATTGTCGATCAGCCCCAAGGACCGGCTGATATGGGCTGCACAAATCATTCCTATGGCAACGGCCTCACCGTGATTATAACGGATATAGCCCGTATTTTTCTCCACTGCATGGGCCATGGTATGGCCAAAATTCAAAATAGCCCGCAGCCCGGCCTCCCTTTCATCCTCGCTGACCACCGCTGCCTTTATCTCACAGGAACGGGCCGTCATATGCGCCGTTACCTTATCCTCCAAGTTCAATATGTCATTGACATTTTCTTCCAAAAAGCTGAAAAAGTCCTTGTCGTAAATAATGCCATATTTTATTATTTCCCCAAGGCCGGTATAAATCTCCCGCTCAGGTAAGGTCCTGAGCCAATCCAGATCCATAAAGACGGCCTTTGGCTGATAAAAAGCACCAATAAGATTTTTCCCCAGGGGATGATTTACGGCCACCTTTCCCCCTACACTGGAATCCACCTGAGCCAGCAGGCTGGTAGGAACCTGTACGAAAGGCACCCCCCGCATATAGGACGCCGCCGCAAAGCCGGCCAAATCCCCCACTACACCACCGCCCAGGGCAAAGACCGGCGATTTCCGGTCAAGGCCCAGCTCAATACAGCGGGTCATAATATTCTCAAAGCTCTTCAAGGACTTGGAGCTTTCCCCGGCCGGTATCCGGTATACCTCAGCCTGCAGTCCCCCTTCAGCCAGCATGGCCTGCAATTTATCGCCGTAAAGCGGGCCTACATTGGTATCCGTAATGATAATGCCCTTACGGGAAAATGAGCTTCCCTGGCAAAATTCCACAATGTTGGAACGCAAATCATTTCCGATGTAAATGTTATAACTGTTATCTCCTAATTCAACGGTCACAATACCCATAAATCTGCCAAACTCCTTAACCTGACACCTTACTCATCTTTTACAGCGGCAATTAGGCCAAGATTTCGCATGGCCTCCTCCACCTTTTCCGTATCCACCGGCTTGGAGGCGTATGCGTCACATCCAAGACGGAAGGCCTCATCCACATAGCCAATATCTGCCAGGGCTGTCATCATAATAATCTTTATTTTCTTATCGGAGGCCTTTTCATTTTGCCTCTCCAGCTGACGGATAACCTTTAATACCTTCAGCCCATCCACCTTTGGCATCATAATATCCAAGCACAGGAGATCAAAGGGCTTCCCCTCTTTTATGGCGTCCATATAGAGATCAATAGCTTCCATACCATCCACGGCCACATCCACCTCACCGTAGGTCACCATAAATTTCTGCAAAAAGCTCCGACTGATCCTGTCATCCTCTGCTATCAAAATTCTCATAATCAAGCCCCCCTAGCTGTTTAATTTATCCTCACAGTATTTGAGCAACGCGCCGATATCATCCTCGTTCTCATCACTGTCCATGGTGAAATTGTTCTCCGCCCGACCACAGCCATTATCAAGCTTTGGCTGTGAGGAATACGGATTCATAAATACAGTTTGATCCTTCAGCTCCATATCGGCCTTATCCGCCAGAATCAACGGAATAAGCACTGTAAACCGGCTTCCGCTGTTTTGCCGGGAGCTTACACCAATCTCTCCCCCCATACTGGCCACCAGCTCCTTGACGATCATCAGGCCCAGGCCTGTACCGCCAAACCGACGGGTAGTAGAGCCGTCCACCTGACTAAAGGGCTTAAACAGCTTGGCCTGCTCCTCCATGGACATACCAATACCGGTATCCTCCACGTAAAACTCCAAAAACGGCTGCTGTCTACGCCTGTTAACCAATGCTCCCAAGGTGATACCTCCGTGGATAGTAAATTTTAGGGCATTGGTAATAAGATTGTGCAGTATCTGGCGTATGCGAAGGGGATCCCCCCGCACATACCGCGGCAGCCGGTCAAGATCAGGTCTTGTGAAGGTCAGGCCCTTATGTTCGGCGGTCTGACTGTGCAGATTGCTGACTCTGGTAAGGAGCTCGTGAAGATCCAAATCAATATCCTCCAGCCGCAGCCTGCCATTTTCCAGCTTGGCATAATCCAAAATATCATTGATTATCCGTAAAAGGTCCTCCGAGCATTGCTTGGCCGCCGTAAGATTATCCCGCTGTTCCTCCGTAAGCTCGGTCTTTAAGGTTAAATCTATCATGCCGGACATACCATTTATGGGCGTGCGGATTTCATGGCTCATATTGGCCAGGAACTGGGTCTTGGTGGTACTGGCGACCTCCGCATGGCGGCGGGCCTCTTGCAGCTCATGCTCCTTCTGCTTCCGCTTGGAAATATTTAACATGGTCAGCACAATCTGCTTACGCTTACCATTCCACAGCTGGGTAATAAACATCTGAAGCCACACCGGAGCCACGATGCCCTTTATCTGAATGGCCACCACAAAATCCACCGTAAAGGTATCATCCAGTATAGCCGACTCAATATTGTTGCGGACTACGCAAAATTTACATGCCTCCGACTTGCCGCACCCATATGAAACGCTGTTGACACAATGTATGGCGTCACCGAACTGCTTGCCCATAATGTCAATATAGTCCTTGTTAAGGGTTTCAAGGGCCGGGTCATTAATATCCATTATCTCCCCCCGTATATTCAGGGTGATAATGCCAATTTTAGCCGCTTCAAAAACCGACCGCATATAATAATGGTCCTTCTCCACCTTACGCTCCAGGGTGCGTATTCTGGTTACATCCCGTACGATAGCCGTACAGCCCTGTACCACCCCGTTACTGTCCATAATGGGGGAACAGGTGGCTGACAGATATACCGCACCATCAGACCGGGCAAAGCCGATATTTTTGGACAAGCCCATGGTCCGCCTGGTGCGCATGGCCCGTATAACCGGACTGATAATCCGTTCTCTGGTATCAACATTTTCCAGCCGCATAACCTCACTGACATTCACGGGAGAATTATTATCATAGTGATACTCAAATAATTCCTCCGCCGCCTTGTTCATAAATATGACCATGCCCTTCACATCAGTCATAATAACACAATCACCGAGGCCGCCCAACATATTTTGGAGAGCTCCATAATCTATTACCATATCCGATTGTCCCATAACAGCTCTCCTTTCTTATTTATAGTTGGCCACAGCGGTAATCATCATGGCCATGCCATTAAGGGGTACCTGCTGCATAACAGCTCCTCTTTCAAAGGCAGCCCGGGGCATGCCATACACCACACTGCTGGCCTCATCCTGTCCTAAGGTTACGCAGCCTGCCTCCCGCATTTTCACCATATATTCGGCCCCGTCCTCACCCATGCCGGTGAGAATAACCCCCATGGCCCCATCGCCCACATTTTCGGCCACTGATTTAAACAATACGTTAACTGCCGGACAATGGCCACCGTACTTAGGTCCCGGATTGACATCCAGGCTCATGCAACCTCCCCCGGCCTTTACCCGCATCTGCTTGTTGCCCGGGGCCACATAAGCCCAATTGGGCTCCAGCCGGTCACCGTTTTCAGCCTC
>NZ_CAMYWM010000049.1 GCF_947302755.1 uncultured Anaerovibrio sp. | reverse complement strand
ACACCGGCTTCGATAGTACGCTTTATGAGCTGCAATACTGCCGGATTAAAATGATCGTACAGCTTGCTTATCTGTGGATTTACCCGGTCCACGGCCAGTGTATACTGGACCAGATCATTGGTACCGATGCTGAAGAAATCCACATACTTGGCCAAAACAGGAGTCATAACAGCAGCCGCCGGGGTTTCCACCATGATGCCCACCTGAACATCCTTGGCGTATTCCTTGCCTTCAGCCTCCAGCTCTGCCATGGCTTTATCCACTGCGTGGCGGACAGCCTTTATCTCATCCACGTTAATGACCATTGGGCACATAATGGCCGCCTTACCAAAGCACCCGGCCCGCAAAATCCCCTTCAGCTGCGGCATAAACAAATCAGGTCGCTCCAAGCTGATACGAATGGCACGATACCCAAGGAAGGGATTATCCTCGTGAGGAATATTTAAATAAGCCAGCGGCTTGTCGCCGCCAATATCCATGGTACGGATAACGCAGGTCTCCCCCTGGCAGGCCACAATGGCCTTTTTATAGGCCTCAAACTGTAAATCCTCATCCGGAATATTCTCCCGACCCATGAAAAGGAATTCACTTCTGAAAAGCCCCACACCTTGATTTCCGAACTTGGCCGCAGTCTCGGCATCCTCCGGCAGGCCAATGTTGGCAGCCAGCTGTATCCTGGCTCCATCAGTGGTTTCAGCCGGTAAATCCCTCAGAGCAGCAAGGCGCTTCTGCTCTTCCTGCTGGGCCCTGATTTTCTCCTCATAGGCTGCCAGCTCCTCCTCAGAGGGATTTACCAGCACAAGACCCTCATTGCCGTCCAGCAGCACCTTGGCCCCCTCCGGTATATCCTCCACCTTGTTTTCCAGCCCAACTACAGTGGTAATGGCCCTTGATTTGGCGATGATTACAGCGTGACAGGTGGTACTGCCCTGTCCCATAATAACCCCGGCAATTTTATCATCGGGAATATTGGCAATGGCTGATGGCTCCACCTCAAAGCCGCAGAGCACCACCGGCTCCTCCCCTATTTCCGGTTCCTTGACCCTCAACAAATAACGGGCGATGCGCCGACCAATATCCTTCACATCTGCCGATCGCTCCCGCATGTACTCATCCTCCATGGCGGCCAGCATTTCCGCGCATTCCTCGGCGGCAGCCAGCACAGCCTGTGGGGCATGAGCCATTTCCCTGGTTTTATCGTTCATACCATCAGTCAGCATAGGGTCCATCAACAAAAAGGAATGGGCCTCCATGATTTCAGCCTGTTCATCCTGACCGGCAGCCCGCATAGACTCTACACTTTCATCAATAGCTGCCGATATAACATCAATGGCATTTTCCAGCTTGGCCAGTTCCTCCTCGACACTTCCCGGAGTGTAGGAAGCCATATATCCATCAAGGGACTGACCAACCTTCATAATTTTTCCCACAGCTATTCCCGGGATAGCAATGTTCCCCTGGAGTTGGTCTGACATAAATAAATCCTCCCCCTCATCGAATCAATATTTACTCACAGCTCTTCCGGAAAACCGAAGCCATTGGCGAACAGGTCGGTAACAGCCTTGGCCACCTCTGCCTCATCCGGCCCCTCTATAGTAACAGTTACCTCAGCATCCTGCTTGGCTCCCAATGCCATAACGGCCATCATGCTTTTAATATTGGCACTTTTACCATTAAATTTAATTGTGACCTCCGACCCAATACCCTTGTTAAACTTCACCAATTCCTTGGCTGGACGGGCATGGAGCCCTGGCTTATTTAACACCTTTAGATTTAATTCCTGCATAAAAATCCCTCTTTCCTACTATGATTATTTAAAATGTTATGATAAAATTATACTTGTGGTATAAGGCTGTATATTCTACATACAAGGAAAATATCCTGCATGGCACAGCTATTTTTTAATGGCTCTATCCTTATTTTAAAGGATTTTCCTGTGGTTTGTCGAATATATTTTTGTTGTGAACACTTAGTGAGCACAAGCCTGCGGCGCAGTGGGAGCTTAGTGTTCGTGTAAGGGCGTAGTGTGAAACACCCTTTCCCACGAAGTTTACTGCAGCATTATTACCCTATGCAAAACCTACAGAATTTATAGCGCTATTATTCATTTTTCATTTAATGTAATTAGAGGAAAAACCTCCGATTAGCGTTTAAACGGAGGGTGGGAGATATGCCCGCCACCAATTGTGGTTTGCTTTTTCCTCATTCCAGAATGAGGGATACATCTTAAAACTCATTATAGTGGTGATTTTATTTTGATATTTTTTTTAACGACGGCTATCGTCATGACTGTGGCAATATTGGCAGTCTACAAGATAGCCCGCAGTCTGGAGTTGGCCCTGAGCCTGCCTGCCCTGGTATGCTGCGGTGTATGTGCACTGCTGATTAATTTTCTGTCCATTCCCGTGGCTCCATATCTCACGGAGTTTCGTTTTGTAGTACTGGGCGTAATGGTTCTTGGCGCAGCTATATTAATTACCGGTATAAACCATTTTGTTCTCCATGAACGACGGCTTCAGCAGCAAGCCACAGCAGCATCGGTTACCCCGGAAGCGGATTCGGTAGAGGTAAGTGCCCTGCTGGATATAAAGGCTGTGGTAAATGCGCTGGTTACCCGGCTAAAGGGAGTAATGAGCCGCAGAAGGGCGGCCCAGGATGATTCTGCATCGGAGGATAGTCCTTTATTGGAGGCCGAGGGCACTGCCCAAGAGGAGCTGGTTCCTGAGGGCAGTTCCGATACACCGTCCCATGAAGCGGCTGAGTCTATGCCTGTTCAGAATACTGAAGCGGAGGGGGAGCAGAAAGCTGAACCGGTGCCGGAAGATAAAACTGAACATGAGTCTGTCAGTGCTTTACCTGAGGAATTGCCGGAGGAAACCGCTGTTATGGCCGAGGCTGAGCCTGAAATAATACCAGCCCAAGAGATTGAAGCTGAGGCTGAGATAAGCATAGCCCTGGAGGCTGAAGAGGAAGCCCAGGCAGAAGCTGAGCCTGAGGCGGAAATAGTCCCTGAGGCGGTTGAAGAGGCTGAACTTGAGACTGAGGCAATTATTCATGAGATTGAAGAGGAAGCCGAAGCCGAAACCGAGCCTGAGGCGGTTGAAGAGGCTGAACCTGAGACTGAGGCAATTACTCCTGAGATTGAAGAGGAAGCCGAAGCCGAAACCGAGCCTGAGGCGGAAATAGTCCCTGAGGCGGTTGAAGAGGCTGAACCTGATACTGAGGCAATTACACCTGAGATTGAAGAGGAAGCCGAAACCGAAACTGAGCCTGAGGCGGAAATGGCCCCTGAGACGGTTGAAGAGACTGAGCCTGAGACTGAGGCAATTATTCCTGAGATTGAAGAGGAAGCCGAAACCGAGCCTGAGGCGGAAATGGCCCCTGAAACGGTTGAAGAGGCCGAGCCTGAGACTGAGGCAGTTATTCCTGAGATTGAAGAGGAAGCCGAAACCGAGCCTGAGGCAGAAATGGCCCCTGAGACGGTTGAAGAGACTGAGCCTGAGACTGAGGCAATTACTCCTGATATTGAAGAAGAGGCCGAAGCTGAGCCTGAGGCGGAAATGGCCCCTGAGACGGTAGAAGAAGCCAAGCCTGAGACTGAGGCAGTTATTCCTGAAATTGAAGAGGAAGCCGAAACCGAGGCTGAACCTCATGATGAAAATACCTTGAAGCTGCCTGAGGCTGATGCTGTAGTTGATGAACACCTTGCTGCTTCCCAGACCTTAGATGATGTACTGGATTATGCCTTTGAATTGAAGGGCAGCTCCAATTGGACCGGTGCTTTACAGGCTTATAATTACGCCCTGAAGCAATATCGGGAGGATGCCTATGCGCCATTCCTTGTGCTGGAGCTGGTCAACATCCACAAGGATCATGGACATTACGATGATGCTCTTCAGTGCTTCTATGAAGCTTTAGATATACCAGCAGTTGCCAACAGTCCTGACATGCTGGCGGAGTTTGAGGATAGTATGATTTATCTGGAGGCTACTCAGGAGGTGCTTAAGGAAAACAATCAGCCTAATATCCCATTCTTCGATATTTCAAAGGACTATATGTCAAAAATCGAGGCTCTCTACAACGATAGAAAGTCTCGTTCAAATTGATAATTTTTAGGGAGGATTTTCCATGAAAAAGAGTGTAGAAATTATTAGTTTGCCGGTAATCAGCATTTCAGAGGGCCGCGAACTGGGCATGAGCAAGGGCTTGCTGATAAATGCCAAGGAGGGTGAAATTGCAGCAATCATCATCGAGGATGAAGACTGGTATAGAGGCGTTAAGCTCCTGCCATATTCTTCCGTTGTGGCTATCGGTGAGGATGCGGTAACCGTTATAAACAGTGATACCATTCTCACCCTGGAGAATGCCGGTGATTATGAGACCATGATGGACGATAATGTCAAGGTTATCGGCACAAAGGCCATCACCAAATCCGGTACCATTCAGGGTAAGGTAGTTGAAATCTATATTGGCGAGAAGGGTAAAATTGAAAAGTGCGAAATCGAAGCGGACGACGGCAGTCTCTCCGAGATTACCTCCGATCAGATTTCCATTTTTGGTAAGCAGGTAACCATCATCGATTCCGGTATGGAAAAAAAAACTGAAGAATTAACCGAAGCTCCTGTTGACAGTGCTGAAAATACCTCTGCAACGGTAGAAAGCCCAGCTGCAGAGCATGTAGAGGAGCCAGCAGAAGAAGTTATTGAAGAGAAAATACCAGAGGCCTCTGATACACCAGAGGTTTCTCCAGAGGAAGCCGAAGCTGAAATGGCTAAGGAAGAGGCTGAACAGGTACCTGAGATAGAGACCGGTGCCGAGGAGGCAGCCCAGATGGAGGAGCCAGCTCCTGCACCGGAACCGGAACCGGAACCAGAGCCTGAGCCTGAGCCTGAGCCGGTGCCAGAGCCTGAACCGATTGCTGCCCCAGATCCTGTACATCAGGCTGCCAACAATACGACCATTGACCGGCAGCGTAAGTTTATCCTGGGCAAAACAGCCCGCCGTACCCTCACCTCCCCTACTGGCGTTGTTATCGTCAATGAGGGTGAGCCTATAACTGAGGAGGTTATTCAGAGGGCACAGCTTTCCAATATGTTCGTTCCTCTTACACTGAACGTTCAGTAAATAAACCATGAAGCTAAAGAGCATTGGCCAGGCCAATGCTCTTTTTTTATTTTATAGACAGAAAAAAATTCCATTGCCTGTATTTTTCTTTGTTAAAGAAGGAAAAATCTGCACAATTGGGTTATAATATTCCCATATTGAAGAAAAGAGGGGTTTCTATGAATCAGGATTATTCAATCAACACCAAATGCGTTCAGGCCGGGTATACCCCGGGAAATGGAGAACCAAGACAAATACCCATTATCCAGTCCACTACCTTCAAATACGACACCAGTGAGGATATGGGCAAGCTCTTTGACCTGGAGGCCAGCGGCTATTTTTATTCCCGACTGCAAAATCCGACCTGTGACACCGTTGCGGCCAAGATTTGCAGCCTGGAGGGAGGCAGTGCCGCTATGCTCACCTCCTCCGGCCAGGCCGCCAATTTCTTTGCCCTGTTTAATATCTGTGAAGCAGGTGACCACATTGTGGCCTCCTCCTCCATTTACGGCGGTACCTTTAACCTGATAGCGGTAACCATGGCCAAGATGGGTATCAAAGCCACCTTTGTTTCCCCGGATGCCTCAGAGGAGGAGCTGTCTGCAGCCTTTAAGGAAAATACCAGGGCCATGTTCGGCGAAACCATTGCCAATCCGGCCCTTACGGTTTTGGATATTGAAAAATTTGCCCGGGTGGCTCATGCACACGGGGTACCATTAATTGTAGATAATACCTTTCCCACCCCGGTAAATTGCCGTCCAATAGAATGGGGAGCCGACATCGTAACCCATTCCACCACCAAATATATGGATGGCCATGGGGCAGCTGTTGGCGGAGCCATTGTAGATTCCGGAAAATTTGACTGGATGGCCCACAAGGATAAATTCCCGGGCCTGACTTCACCGGATGAGTCCTATCACGGTATCGTATACGCAGAAAAATTTGGTCAGGAGGGGGCATTTATCACTAAAGCCGTAGTCCAGCTGATGCGGGATTTAGGCTGCGTCCAGTCACCCCAAAGTGCCTTTATGTTAAATCTTGGTCTTGAATCCCTCCACGTCCGCATGGCCCGCCATGTGGAAAACGGCCAGGCTGTAGCGGAATTCCTGGAAAAACAGCCACAGGTAGTGTCCGTAAATTATCCTGGTCTTAAGAGCAGCAAATATTACAGCCTTGCCCAAAAGTATCTACCCAATGGTGGCTGCGGCGTAGTTTCCTTTGAATTAAAGGGAGGCCGTAAGGCAGCCGAGTCCTTTATGAAGCACTTGAAGCTGGCCGCCATTGAAACCCATGTGGCCGATGCCCGGACCTGCTGTCTTAACCCGGCCACCTCCACCCATCGTCAATTGACGGAGGAGCAGCTAATGGAAGCCGGCATTCCGGCAGGTATGGTGCGAATGTCCTGCGGTCTGGAGGACAAAAATGACCTTATCGATGATCTGAAGCAAGCTTTAGATTCTATTTAAACGCAAGATGAGGCGTTAACTGTAGCAAGAACCCATCACTAAAATTTTTTCTTCTCCTCATATAGTAGGAAAAATTACAACTCGCTTCGCTCATACAAGTAATTTTTCCTACTAAAGCATAGGTAAGATAAGAAAAAATTTCTTCACGCTCTGGGTTCAACTGCTCCAGTCAATCGCCTCACTTTATTTTAACCATAACAAAAGCTAGGGTATGCAGCACATATACGTACTGCATATCCTAGCTTTTTTGATCTAAATTCTTTTTTTAAATTAAGCTCTTCTTTGCATAGTCCGATGACTCCAGATTAAGATTTACCCGTTCGCCCCGCTTCTCCCGAACCGTTACCCGTTCTTCATAGTCAAAGCATTCAGCCGCCACATCCCTGCTGAGCCACAAAAGACATATCAGGTTTGGAATGGCCATCAGCCCGTTGGCGGTATCGGAAAAATCCCATACCATATCCAAGGCCTGGGTGGCACCGATATAGGTTACAAAGGCATAGACTGTCCTGTACATTACAATAAGGTCATGGTTATCCCACAGATACTCCAGGGCCTTTTCGCCATAATATTCCCAGCCCAGAATAGTGGAAAAGGCAAAGAGGGCCAGGGAACAGGAAATAATCACCCGGGCATGTTCACCAAATACGGTGGAAAAGGCCAAAATAGTAAGATGAGCCCCTGATACCACCTTCCCTGTGGCCGGGTCAATGGTTCCCAAGGCCCCTGAGGAGGCAATTACCAAGCCGGTAAGAACACAGATTATCATGGTATCAAAGAAGGTACCGGTCATATTTACATAGCCCTGGCGGGAGGGATGATCCGTACGGGCTGCCGCAGCGGCAATTGGTGCCGAACCAAGGCCGGCCTCGTTGGAAAATACCCCTCTGGCCACGCCCCAACGCATGGCCTCCATCATGGATGCCACCACAGTGCCACCTACACCACCGGCCATTGCCCCAGGCGAGAAGGCCATCGCAAATATTTCTTCAATGCCTGCCGGAAGATTAGCCCCATTGGCCACTATAACCACCACTGCCACAATCATATAAAAGGCCGCCATTACCGGCACCACTATACTGGATACAGCACCAATGGAATGTACGCCCTTTAACAGTACCAGCATAGTGAGGATGACCAAAATGGCCCCCACAAAGGCCGGATCCACATTAAAGCTGGAATTAAAGGCCGCGGCAATGGAATTGGCCTGGGTCATATTGCCAATACCAAAGGAGGCACAAACGGAAAAAAAGGCAAATAAAGCCGCCATGGCTTTACCACAAAAGCCGCCAATACCATTCTTCATGGCATACATCGGACCACCGGCCATTTCACCCCGATTATTTGTTTCCCGGTATTTGACGGCCAGCACCGATTCCGCATACTTGGTGGAAAGGCCGAAGGCGGCAGATATCCACATCCAGACCAAAGCACCTGGTCCACCCAGCACCATGGCTGTTGCCACCCCCACAATATTACCGGTTCCCACCGTTGCCGAAAGAGCTATCATCAAGGATTGAAAAGGAGTAACATCTCCCTCTGAGGAATCCTTCTTGTACAAAATCATCTTAATGGCATAGGGTAAATTGGTCCAAGGCTTAAATTTTAATCTTATGGTAAGAAAAATACCCGTTCCTACCAACAGGGCCAGCATAATGGGCCCCCATACAAAATCGTTGACTTGCTTTATTATGAGTCCACAATCCATATCTTTCCCTCCTTGAAAAAGGACAAAAAAATACCGCAACGCCAGCCTTACCTGACGTCACGAGCTTCATTGCCCAAGCTTCACAAAATATATAGTCAGAATTATAGTACTAAACCTTATTTTTGTAAAGTCTAAGTCTTAATACAATCTATTTTCCGAATAAATTTAATAATATTCTGCTGCCAGTTTTCTAATAGTCAGCATATCCCTATTTGTGTCAAAAATTTGTATGCGACTAACGGACTATATTATTTTGTATTGAATTTATCTTGTATTGTTTCAAATTGTCTGATAATTTTTCCAAAAGAAAAAGGCGGATCTTCAATCCACCTTTGCTTAGGTCTGTGACGTACGCCGTAATCTCCTATCGTAAAACGACGAGGCCACTTTTCCTGACCTTGTGTATACATTATACGGCGCAAATATGGCCCTGTCAAGTAATAAAAATAAAAAATTTTTAAACATATATGACCTTTTATCACTCTTAATTCCACTTATTTATTATTGTTCAATACGAAAGAATCCATTAGCTGTCCATCGGGCAAATAGCATTTTAGGATAAATTCCCTATTGGAAAACTGAATTGTCAGATAATTGTCGCTTTCCGGCTGGGGAAGCATTACCTTGTCAAAGCGTTTGGTCCGCGGAACACTGTACCGGCAATTGCCTGCTACTCCCGTATCAATATATACCGGCCCATGATCAGCCGGGGAAAAATTATAAATATGGCCATGACGCCGATAGGTATGCTGATGGGCCGTAAACACCACATCTATCCCTAATTCATCAAATACCGGCATAAACCGTTTTCCCACCTCATCAATATCAGCCAGGGGCTCTTCGCTGCCCAGATTGTCATAATTGATTATATCCTTATGCATCAGCACCACCTGCCATGGCTTAGCAGAGGCCGCCACCTCCTGACGGAACCAGGCCAGCTGCTCCTCCATCATACCCGGCCTAATGGGGTCTATTTCCTCAAATTGAGTGTTCAGCACTATAAAATGCACGGGACCATAATCAAAGGAATAATAATACCGCTGAAAGGAGGTGCTGTGGTTGTCCGGCACAGCAAAAAGGTTTAAAAAGGCATGGGGCAGGCGACATTTCCAATTAAGGTCATAGGTTTCGTGGTTGCCCATAACCGGCACAAACAGCCTTGATGGCATATAGGAGCTGATGGCATTAAACCACTGCCGCCACTGGTAGGCCGCCTCACCGTTGTCCACCAAATCCCCCATATTCACAAAGAGGTTAATATGGGGGTGTCGGTTAAAGGCTTCCGTAGCCACCTGTCGCCAGGTTTCATAGCCGTCTGAGCACTGGGAGTCAGGAAAAATCAATGCCTCCATGGCTTCTCCGTCATCGGTATACAGGGAATACCAGGGGGTTGTGGTGCCATCCTGAACTATCTGGTAGGTATATTGGGAAGCAGGCTGTAAATTGTTAATGAACACCTTGTTTATATAGACGGCCTCCCCATCATCCTGAAACCAGCCGCCCCCACCTGCATAGCTGCGCACCTGGCCGGCCTTATCCCGCACATTTACCATCAGGCTGTTATGGGCATAGTGGGAATGCCACATAATCACTCGGGTGGAGCGGCTGTCCCCGGTTATAATTTGCCGGGGCAAAAAAATATCACTTCCGGCCACTGCCGCGCTGGTTTTGGTGAATTTGCCCATTATAGCGGAAAAAAGCCCTGTGAAAAACATTTTGATAAATGATCGTCTATCAACTGCTGCAGCCATACTATTCTCTCCTGTATCAGCAAGCTATTTCAGCTCACTTAAATGATTGATTATCTGCACCGACGGATAGGAGGCAAATTCCTCCCGAAGGGTATTACCGGTAAGCACCGCCCCAAAGTCCACTCCGGCATTTTGGGCCGCCCCGGCATCAAATAAGCTGTCCCCAACGTATATAACCTCCTCCGGCTTTGCCCCGGTACGCTGCAGGGCCATATTAATACCCTGGGGATCCGGCTTGCTGGCGGTGGTATCCTCACTGCCGATGATGAAATCTATGAGATGGGCATACCCATCCTGCACAAATTTATCCTCAATCCGATGGCGGGTTTTAGTGGAAATAATGGCCACGTGGCAGCCAGCCGCCCTCAGCCTCTCCAGGGTTGGGATGGTATCCGGGAAAAAATGGGTATTGGGGGTCATTAATTCATTTGCATTTTTCTTATAGGCCATGAGAAAGCTCTGTTTTTCCCCGGGCTCCGTAAGGCCCGTAACCTGGGTGATGGCCTCCATCATAGGCATACCGATGGTAAGCTTAATGTCATCCCAGGGCTTAGGCGGAATATTAAATTCCTCCATGGTCTTTATAAAGCAACCCACAATGCCCTTTTCGGAATTGACCAAAGTATAGTCGAAATCAAAAAAATAATACTTATATTTCATTTACATTATCCCTCTTATATCTATTATTGAGTTATAATAATTATAACGCCATTGGGCAAATTTTTCTTCTTGAAGATGAAAAAAGATAACATAGTGAGGTAATGTAAAAATGACAGAAAGTATTGTAAACAGATTGACCAAGCACCTGCGTCTTTTCTATCGGGATAATCCATACGTGGAGCTATTGGGAATTCGGGTGGATAATGTGGAGGAGGGGGATGTACTGCTGGAAATGGCCGTAAAGCGGGATCACACCAACTTCTACGAAATGTCCCACGGAGGGGCCTTAATGAGCCTGGCGGATACGGCAATGGGTGCCGCCTGCCTGTCCTATAATAAGAAGGTGGTGACCCTGTCCTTCAACATGAGCTTTATAAAGGGTGTACCCTTAGGCGAAAAGCTTATTGCCACCGGCCACGTGGTACACAACGGCTCCCGCACCATGATGTGCGAATGCGAGCTGAAGAATGAGGATGGAAAGCTGTTCTGCAAGGCCAGCGGCAGCTTCTTTGTTATTGGAAAATTATTGGCAGAAAGTAAATAATAACACAGTTACTTCTATAACAATCAATAAACAAAAGGCGAGGGCAGTTGCTAATAGCGAAAAGAAACGAGAGCAATGTCTATAGCAATAGAAACCGGAACGTAAAAAAACTTTTTCTTGTATTACCTATATATTAGTGGAAAAAATTACTTGTTTGAGCGACGCGAAGCTAGTCCTGTAAGGGCGAAGCGAGTTGTAATTTTTTCCACTATATGAGTACAAGAAAAAGTTTTAGTGACGGGTTCGTGCTATAGACATGTTCTCGTTATTCTATTGCACTAGGCAATCATCATCGCCTTATTTTTAATTATTGTATTCCCTCAGCCTCTTTGAACGCCTCCTCCAGCGTATGCCAAGAAAGCACCGCACATTTTACCCGGGCCGGCATATTGGAGATATTCTTCAGGGCGAAGGCCTCATCCAGCTCCTCCTCCTCATCCTCCGTCAGCTCCTCCCGTTTAATCATGCGCAAAAAGAGGTTGGCCAGATGCCGGGCCTTGGCCACGGATTCACCCTTTATGAGATCAATCATAATGGAGGTGGAGGCCTGGGAAATAGCGCAACCTATTCCCACAAAGGAGGCATCCTTTATATAACCATCCTCCACCTGCAGCTCCAGGGTTATTTCGTCACCACAGCTGGGGTTTCTGCCCTTTAAAGACATATTAGGACATTCCAAATGATGTTTATGCTCCGTGGAGCGACTATGCTCCGAAATCAGCTCTGTATAAATATTGTCAAGCTCCAAGGCCCAACACTCCTCTCACCTTTGATAACGCTTCAATAAATTTATCCACATCCTCCCTGCTGTTGTAAAAATAAAAGCTGGCCCGGCAGGTGGCATTTTGCTTCAAATATATCATCAGGGGCTGGGCACAGTGATGACCGGCCCGTATAGCTACTCCATGGGCATCCATAATGGTGGACACATCATGGGGATGAACCTCCTTAACATTGAAGGTAATAATTCCCGTCTTATTGTCCCTGGTGCTGTCACAGCCATACAATTCAATATAATCCAGGGTCTTCATGCGGCTGATGGCGTATTCCGTCAGCTCCTTTTCCTGCTTTTCTATATACTCGAAGCCCACCCGATTAAGGTAATCAATGGCAGCAGAAAGACCAGCTGCCCCACCCACATTCTGGGTCCCCGCCTCAAATTTGGCAGGCAGGGGAGCATAATCCGTATGCTGCTCCTCCACGTAATCTATCATGTCCCCTCCCATCAGGAAAGGCGGCATATCATTCAGCAGCGCCTCTTTGCCATAGAGGACTCCTATTCCCATAGGAGAAAGCATTTTGTGACCGGAAAAGACGAAGAAATCCGCATCCATATCCTGGACGTCCACCGCCATGTGCGGCACGCTCTGGGAGCCGTCCACCACCACTACAGCCCCTACACTATGGGCCTTGGCAACGATGTCCTTTATCGGATTTACCAGCCCCAAAACATTTGATACCTGGGCTACAGCCACCACCTTAGTTTTTTTGGTAATCTTTTCCTCAATATCCCTTTTGGAAAGGTTATGATCCGCCTCAAGATAAATATATTTTAGAATAGCTCCCTTCATTTGGCACACATACTGCCATGGAACCAGATTGCTGTGATGCTCGGAAATGGCAATAAGCACCTCATCTCCTGCCCCCACATGGGAAAGACCATAGCTGTAAGCCACTAAATTAAGGGACTCTGTGGCATTTTTGGTAAAAATAATCTCATGGGAGTATTTGGCATTAATGAATTTTTGAGTCTTGCTGCGGGCATTTTCATAAATGTCCGTGGCCTTAATGCTCAGCTCATAGGCCCCCCGGTGGGGATTGGCATTAAAGCTGTCATAATACTCTGTAATAGCCTTGATTACCTCCCGGGGCTTCTGGGTGGTGGCCCCATTATCAAGATATACCAGGGGATTACTGCCCATTGGCTTACCTAATAAAGGAAAGTCCGCTTTAAAATTTACGGTATTATTCATTTTCAAGACGCTCCTTTATATAATTATCAATTTCTTCCCGCAGCTGCTCATTATCGATTAATTCCAGCACCGGATTGAAGGCCGCCTCCAGCACCAGCTTGCGGGCCTCTGCCGGACTTAGGCCACGGCTCATGAGATAGTGGAGCTTATCCTCATTAATCTTGCCGGAGGATACGGCATGGTTACCCACCACATCATCCTCCCCGGAAAGCATAATTGGTACTGAACGGTTCCGTACCCCAGAGGAGAGCACCACCACATTTTCCTTTTCATAGCCCTTGGCCTCCTTGGAGCCCTGCTTAAAATCCAAGGTCCCCCTAAAAATCTTTTGGCTCTCCCCCATAAGGCCGCCATAAACCTCCAAATTGCCCACGGTTTTACGGCCCTGGAATTCCAGCACATAATTCATATCCAGACTGCGGTCTCCGTCACCAAAATAAAGCAGGGACACATCTGCCTGGGATTTATCACCCTTGAGAATAATGTTAACCTTGGAGGCAAAGGCCTTTGCCCCCGTTTCCACCGCCACCAGCTGCAGCTTGGCCTTTTTCTCAAGGACAATATTTATCTCATTCACATGATCACAGTCCTGTGGCATCAGCTGCAGCTGAGTCAGCTTCAGTGATGCATTTTCACCAATATTAATATTTACAATACCGTAAAATTCCTTACGATATTCCACAATCATTTTTTCCTGATGATCAGCCTCAATATCTATATCCAGCTTTTGGGATTCCACCAGCAGGTCCCTATCCACAACGACTTCATTGACACCCAGCCAGTTCCAGGTCCGCATAGGAATCTCACTAAAAATTTCTTTATCCATTCCAAACGCCTCCCTTAACCCATGGTGCCTTCCAGCTCAATATTTACCAGATTGTTCATTTCCACCGCATATTCCAGGGGAAGCTCCTTGGCAATCGGCTCCACAAAGCCCCGTACAATCATGGAACGGGCCTCCTCCTCACTGATTCCCCGGCTCATAAGGTAGAATATGGCCTCATCGCTGATGCGGCCAATGGTGGCCTCATGGCCGATATCCGCCTCATCCCCCTCAATATCCATAGTTGGCAGGGTATCGGAACGGGAAATATCATCCAGCATCAGGGACTCGCAATTTACGGAGCATTTGGCATAGGGGGCATTCTTCGTTACTTTTACGGCACTGCGATAGGTGGCCTTACCACCGGCCTTGGATATGGTCCGGGTGCTAATATTGGCCGAGGTATGTGGTGCACAATGTATTACACTGGCTCCGGTATCCAGATTTTGCCCCTTGGAGGCAAAGGTAACCCCGGTAAATTCGCACTTGGCATTTTCCCCCTTCAGCACGCTGCAGGGATACAGCATGGATACATGGGAGCCAAAGGAGCCGGACACCCATTCAATAACCCCGTCCTTTTCCACCACAGCCCGCTTGGTGTTCAAATTCATCATATTTCTTGACCAGTTTTCAATGGTGGAATAGCGCAGTCGGGCTCCCTCATTGACAAACAGCTCCACACAGCCCGCATGGAGGTTGGTCACATTATACTTGGGGGCACTGCAGCCCTCGATAAAATGCAGACTGGCGTTCTTTTCCACAATAATCAGGGTATGCTCAAACTGACCGGCTCCGGCCGCATTCAGCCGAAAATAGGATTGCAGGGGAATATCCACATGAACCCCCTCCGGCACATACACAAAGGAGCCTCCGGACCATACGGCACCATGAAGGGCAGCAAATTTGTGGTCCTTAGGGAGTACCAGCTTCATAAAATGGGCCCGCACAATATCCTCATAATCCCCCAGGGCCGTTTCCATATCGGTATAGATGACCCCCTGCTTTACCAGGTCCTCCTGAATACTGTGATAGACCACCTCCGAATCGTACTGGGCCCCCACACCGGCCAGGGAGGTTTGCTCCGCCTCCGGAATACCCAGCCGATCAAAGGTATCCTTAATATCCTCCGGCACCTCATCCCAGCTGCCGGTCATTTTGGCATCCGGCTGTACATAGGTAACGATGTCATCCATGTTCAGCTCTGAAAGATCCGGGCCCCAATTGGGCAGGGGCAGCTGATTGTACACCTCCAGAGATTTTAAACGAAACTCCAGCATCCACTGAGGATCCTTTTTTCTGGCGGAAATATCCCGGATAATGTCCTCGGTCAGACCGGACTGGGATTTATACTTTGATTTATCAACGTTTTTTATATCGTAGAGGGTACGTTCAATATCCTCTATGTAAGTCTTGTCCTGTGCCATACCTTACTCAGCCCCCTGCAAAAAACCAAAGCCATCCTTATCAATCTTTTCCACCAGCTCAGGGCCGCCCTCAGCCACGATTTTCCCCTGCATCAGCACGTGAACCCGATCAACATTTAATTGCTGTAAAATACGAGTATTGTGGGTAATAATCAAGCAAGCATTGTCTTCGGTGTGAAATTTTTTTACACCGTTTGATACGATTTGAATGGCGTCCACATCCAGGCCGGAATCCGTTTCATCCAACAGGGCCAGCTTGGGCTGGAGCATCAGCATCTGCAAAATCTCCGTCCGCTTCTTTTCCCCACCGGAGAAGCCCACATTCATATACCGCTGGGCATAGGCCGGATCCATCTGCAGCTCCTGCATAGCCGCCTTTAATTCCTTGCGGAACCTTAATATTTTAATATTTTCCCCGGTAATGGCCTGCTTGGCGGTACGAAGCATATTTTCCACGGTAATTCCCGGAATTTCCTCCGGGGTTTGGAAGGACAGAAAAATTCCCTTCCGGGCCCGTTCATAGGTTTTGAGTTCCCTTAAATCCTCCCCCAAAAATTCCATGGTACCCTCGGTAATCTGGTATTTGGGGTGCCCCATAATGGCATTCATCAGGGTTGATTTTCCGGAGCCATTGGGCCCCAGTACCACGTGAATTTCCCCAGGCTTCACCTCCAGATTAATTCCCTTGAGGATTTCCTTGGTGGCTCCCTCGGCATCACCGTCTGCCACACAGACCTGCAGGTTCTTAATATTCAACAATTTTTCCATAATATATCTCTCCCATAATACGCGAAACAGGCGGTCACACCATCCGCTTTTATTCCGACCATTTTACTCGGTTTTTATTTACGCTCTAATGATAAGGGGTTTTTTATGGGTTGTCAATAATTCTGACTAAAATTGTAAGAATAAATTTTATGTAAAATAAACCCCGTGCAAAATGGTATTCTGCACTACGCCCTTACAACGAACACTAAGCTCCCACTGCGCCGTAGGCTTGTGCTCACTAAGTGTTCATAATAAAAACTCCCGTCTTCCATTGGAAAACGGGAATTGTGTATCATCTAATATCAATTATAACGCCATTGTTCAAATTTTTCTTCTTTAGAAGAAAAATCTTCCAATT
>NZ_CAMYWM010000048.1 GCF_947302755.1 uncultured Anaerovibrio sp. | reverse complement strand
AATTGGAAGATTTTTCTTCTAAAGAAGAAAAATTTGAACAATGGCGTTATAAACTGATCTATTTTAAAGATCATCAGCCACATTTGCCAAAAAGCCCCGCAGCTTAAACACAGCCTTAGTGTGCAACTGACAAATACGGGCCTCTGATAAATGTAAAACCAAACTGATTTCCTTCATGGTCAATTCTTCGTGATAATACAGTGATATCACCAGCCGCTCCTTTTCAGAAAGCTGGTCTATTGCCTTGGCCAGTGTTTCCTTCATCTCCACTGTTTCCAAGCTTTTAGTAGGATCATTCACAGCCGTTGAGGCCGTTTCAAACTTTATATATTCACCCAAGGGTATAATAGTTGAGGCACTTACCTGCTGCTCCAGGACATGAAGCTGGTCAGCAGTTACCTGCAAGGCAGCTGCCAGCTCATCATCCGTTGGGGTACGCCCCAGCTCCCCCTCCAGGGAAATTATCGTACTCTCATATTTTTTTATTTTCTGCCGCAGTGAAACAGATATCCAATCCCTGGCCCGAAGGTCATCCTTCATGGCACCGCTGATTCTGATACCTGCATATGTTTCAAATTTATTTCCCCTATTATAGTCATACCGTGAAACTGCGTCCATTAAACCAAAATAGCCGCTGACCTTCAGGTCATCGGTATCCACATGACTTGGCAGACTGATGGCCAATCTGCCAGCTATAATGTTAACCAGTGGGAGATAATGCTCTACCAGTTTATTCCTGATTTCTATATTATCCTTGTCTCGGCTGTATTCAATCCAAAGCTGCTGTACAGCCTCAGGACTTAACTCTGTACTATACAACTCATCTCACCACCTCTACGCTTGTATTTTACCATATTAATATAGCTTCCTATGACAAAACCCTTGCGCATTTTACCCAAATCAACACTGACTCCCTGCCTATTCCTCCTGATCAGTGGCCACATGACGCAGCTCATCAGCTTGAAGTGGGGTAAAACCACCATTTTCCTGTGAGTCAAATTCCTCCTGAGACCCTTCTGCCGCCTCATTCTCCTCTGACTCCTCTAACTCCCCGGAGCCCTCTGACTCCTCTGATTTCGTCTGGTTATCAGCATCTCCTGCTTCTTCCTTCTCCATGCCCTCTTTCCAAGTTTCCTCAAATTCATGAATAATCGAGGCATAACCAAGGCGGTCAAAAAGAAAAACAGCAATATAAACCACTAATCCAGACACTATAAAGCTACAAAATGCCCGGCCAAGCACAATCTGCAACCGGGCATCTGATAACAGTCCAGCGACTATAGCAGTCAATGCTGCTATAGCCCCACAGACCGAAGCTGCACCTAGCTTAAACACATCTATCACCGTCTAAATCTCTTTCTCACCCTTATCAATGGTCTTTACCTTGTAAACCCCATTTGATAAATCGATGGATACTGTGCGACCATAGCTGCCACCTGTATCTTCACCAATAATTGGGATACCTAAGCCGGCAAGAACATCCTTGGCAGCTTGTGCATTTCTCTGGCCAACCCGCATAATATCCGTAGCGTTGGCAAAAGCAAACATTTGGGCACCACCGGCAATTTTAGCCACCAGCCTGCTTTTGGAAGCACCTAACTTAAGTACCTCACTAAGCATATCCGGTATACCGGTATCTGCGAATTTAGCCCTGTTTTCATTGGCTCTGGACTGGGTACTGTCCGGCAACATTATATGAAGGAGTCCGCCAATCTTGGTCTGCGGATCATATAATGAAATGCCAATACATGAACCAAGTCCATAACTAATTAATGTTGATGGAGCTGTGCCGACTTTAGCGTCGGCCATTCCAACCTTAACTAATTCTGGCATATCATTCAACTCCCACTGCAGACAGTATAGTTTCCAAGGAACCCGGATCCGGTACCAGGAAGAAGTGCCCCTTGATACCTTCATCATCGGTCTTGAACTCAGTCTCAATAACCAAAGCATGATCACCCATCTGACCAAGCTGAATCAATACTACGCTTAATATTGCACCTGCCATGTCCATTGCCAAAGCAGGGATAGATGGCAACAGGGAAATATTGGTAAAATTAAACAATGCATTCAGATATGCACCGGAAAGGATGTTACCAATTTCCATCAATGCTGACTCATCCATAAAGTCCAGCTTCTGCGTATCTCCATGCTTCTTTCCCATTAGCATATCAACGAGATAAAAGGCACTATCCCGTGGTAACAGGAACAAAATATTACTTGGAGCCTTACCATAAACTCTGAGGAAAACTCCGACTACCATAACATCAGGTCCGCCTACCAGATCAGGAACATCACCAAGGGGAACTATTGACACCCTTGGAACATTCATATCGATGCGTTTATTAATAATCTGTGACAAAGCCGTAGCTGAATTTCCAGCACCAACATTACCAATCTCACGTAGCGCATCCATCTGGTTAGCAGATAAGCTTGCAACATCATCTGACATATCTTCACCCCATCCAGAAATTACTCTTCGCCAGTAAGACCGATGATTTCGCTAATGTTAAGCTGAATTATCAGTCTTCCATCCACCTTGCCAATGCCTGAAATAAATCTTGAATTGGCATCCGTACCAGTTACCGCCCTGGTTGAATCGATATCGTTGGCATTGATGGTTCTAACCTCTGTCACTGCATCCACCAGCATACCCACGGAAACCTCATCCAGCTGAACGATAACGATACGGGTATTTGCCGTATACGGTGTATCCTCCAGCCCCAAACGGCGTTTCAGGTCAATTACCGGCAGCACACTGCCACGAAGATTTATTACGCCCTTGATAAACTCAGGAGCAAAAGGTACTCTGGTAATATCCGTCAGGCCCTTAATCTCCTGTACATTTAAAATACTGAAACCATATTCTTCATTTCTCAGTTTAAAAGCAACTACCTGAACCTCGCTGTCAGATACTACCTGTCCGTCTATGTTAGCCATTTTTCACCCCTCCTATGATTACATCAATGAACTTACGTCCAGGATCATAGCAACATGACCATCACCCAGAACAGTAGCACCAGCCAGCATCTTCAGGCCGGACAAAAGCTTGCCAAGTGTCTTGATAACGATTTCCTGCTGACCAATGAGATTGTCAACCACGATACCCATCTTATGGTCACCCACATGGACAACAACCACAAATATATCCTCCTCGTTGGTTGCCTCGCCCTTAGGCACGCTGAGTACTTCTCCCAAACGGGCAATTGGAATAATCTCACCGCGCAGAACAATAACTTCCTTGTTCTGTACAGTTTTAATATCATCCGGAGTGATGTTGATGGTACTGTCAATGGAACCAAGCGGAATGGCGTACATCTCATCCTGAACCTTAACCAGCATGGCCTGAATAATAGCCAGGGTCAATGGCAGCTTGATTTTGAATACGGAGCCTTCGTCAATCTTGGTCTCTACGTCAACGTTTCCGCCCAATGATTCAATCTTGCTGCGAACAACGTCCATACCTACGCCTCGGCCGGATACGTCGGTGATAACCTCTGCAGTGGAGAAGCCAGGCAGGAAGATAAGCCGTACTGCATCAGCATCCGGCAGTGCATCAGCCTCTTCACGGGTAATCATGCCCTTTTCAACGGCCTTATTACGAATCTTGTCGGCATTAATACCGGCACCATCATCAGTAACCATGATTACAACGTTATTACCTTCATGACGGGCAATGAGGCCTACCTCACCGGTACGCGGCTTACCCTTTGCCTCACGCTCATCAGGATGCTCAACGCCATGGTCAAGGGAGTTACGCAGCAAATGCATCAATGGATCGCCGATTTCATCAATAACGGTACGGTCCAGCTCTGTATCCTCACCCTCAATGGTAAGGTTGATTTCTTTATTCAATTCCTTGGTAAGGTCGCGAACCATACGAGGGAATCTGTTAAATACCTGACTTACAGGCACCATGCGGACCTTCATAACTACCGACTGAAGGTCAGTGGTAACACGGTCCATCTGCTCCAGGGTCTCGGTAAGGTCTGTCAGGCGATGAGTCATACCAATCTGTTCCAGGCGAACCTTGTTGGTAACCAGCTCTCCTACCAGATTCATGAGAGTATCAAGCTTTTCAATATCTACACGAACTGACTGACCGCCCATATGAGCCTTCTTGGCATCCTTGGCCGCCGGCTTCGCATCCTTCTTGGCAGGGGCTGCAGCCTTTGGCGGTGCTGCCTTGGCTGCCGGTGCTGGTGCGGCTGGTGCAGGCGGCTCTGGAGTCGGTGCAGGCGGCTCTGTAGTCGGTGCAGGTGCAGCTGCCGGAGCCTCAGTCTTTTCAGGGTCAAACTCGGTAACCTCAGCCACCGTAATCTCCGAAATAGCCGAAACAGCATGCTCAATAGCCTTTGCATCAGCATCGCTGACAATTATCACATCAAAGCTGTGATCAAATTTTTCCTGCTCCAAATCCTCGGCAGGAGGAACAGATTTTATAACATCACTGATTTCATCCAGTGCGTTCATGACCATGTAGGAGCGGGCTGATTTCAAAATACAGTTCTCGGAAATCTCCACATGAATATGATAAGGAACAAGGCCGCTGCTCTTTGCTTCAACAATTACCGTCTTTTCAGTATCGGTAATTGAAATTCCCCCCGGGGAACCACCGGCCGGAGCAGCTGCCGATGCCTCCGGTGCTGCCGGAGCAGCTGCCTCAGCAGATTCACCCTTGGCGATGGCATTAATCTGACGAATCAGGTCAGAAACATCCACCAAATCCTCAGACTCGCCATTACTGATGTTTTCCACCATTTCCTGCAAGGTATCCAAGCACTTGAAAATTACATCTATAATTTCAGGGCTGACCTTAAGCTGTTCCTTGCGGAGCATATCAAGCAAATTTTCCATGTCATGGGTAAGCTCGGCAGTCTTTGTATAACCCATGGTAGCTGACATACCCTTTAAGGTATGGGCGTTACGGAAGATTTCATTTAATACGGACAAATCCTCCGGATCATTTTCCAGACTCAGCAGGCCGTCATTCAGAGACTGTAAATGTTCCCGCGACTCGTCCAAAAACATTTCCATGTACTGATTTGTTTCCATTTCTATTCCCCCTGATTTGCTTATTTTCTAACTGCGTTCATAATTGCTTCAGCGATATCCTGAACAGGCAGAACCTCGTCAGCTATACCGGCATCCACAACGGCCTTTGGCATCCCATACACTACACAGGTTTCCTGAGACTCAGCGATAATATACCCTCCGGCCTTTTTAATCTTCTTCATTCCTGCAGCGCCGTCACACCCCATACCGGTTAATATAACGGACACCACATCCCCCCCATACTGTACAACAGAGTCAAACATTATATCTACTGCTGGACGATGGGCCCCCAAAGGCGGCTTCTGGTTTAGCGAGATAACTCTCTGTGAACCGCTGCCTGTAATCTCCATGTGATAATCACCTGGAGCTATGTAAACATAACCCGGCAAAATTGGTTCCATATCCTCGGCCTCCTTGACCTTTACCGATGATATATCATTCAACCGTTCCGCCAAGGACTTGGTGAAACCTGCGGGCATATGTTGAACAATGACCATACCACACGGCATATCTGCCGGCAGCTTGGGAACTACATACTGCAATGCCTTAGGACCACCGGTGGAGGTCCCCAGGACAACAAGCTTATTCCTTCCCCCCGAGGCCGCCCCACTGGCCTGACGCATTTTCAAAAGCGGGTTTTCCCTTTTCGCAACCTTGTCCATAACGGAGCTGCGCTGGGACAACAGGGAGGAGGTTCTAGAGGTTGCCGTCACGTGAGCCGTTGGTTTTAAACGGCTGGCAACAATCGATGTCGTACCTATGCCTCTAGTAGTTTTAGCAGTACTTTGCCTCTCAAGTATATTTATTCGCTTTAAATTCTCTGCTTCCTGCTTTTTTCCAAGAATATTATTATTTATTGCAATTTTTTTTACTTTTGCCTTTGCTGCATTACGTGCCTTGTCCAAAATTTCATCTTTAATGGTGTCCACTCTTGATATTGATCCGCCTGTCTTGGTGATAAAATCAACTGCACCGTATTGAAGAGCCTTTATGGTTTCATCAGCATCCTTCTTGGTCAAACTGCTGATCATAATCACCGGAACCGGGTGTTCCTCCATTATCATCTGCAGGGCCTTGAGACCATCCATTTCCGGCATAAGAACATCCATGGTTACCAAATCAGGCTTTAGCCTCAGAACCTGATTAACGGCATCCTTGCCATTAACAGCCGTACCTACCACCTCAAAGTCCGGCTCCTCATTAAATACATCCGATAAGACCTTACGCATAAATGATGAATCATCAGCAATAATAACGCGAATCATATCAACACCCCCTTAAAGATTTTCAATCCCCTTGGCCAATCCTTTCCGCTGTATATCGAAAATGAATTTTATAAGCCTGTTTTGCACATTGCGGTCAATAGACATATATGCAGTACCTATGTGATAAATTTTCTCCCCGTTAACATCTATTTTAGCACAACGGGCCACCCGACACATCAGCTGCAATAAGCCCACATTAGGTATATCGTCCAGCTCTATGGCAACCTTGCTGTCCACAGGCAGGGGCCGTTTAAACACAAAGCACATGCCGCCACCACTTATATCCACCGTGGAGGTAAGCTCCATTTCCTCCAATGCCCCTTCCTCATTGACAGGACGCACCACCACCGGCAGGGTGGTCTTTACCCGGACATATTCCCTGTTTTGGGCCTTTTCCACCTTATCCGGCCTGCTGATATACCAGACCGGGATATTCTCGATTCCCTTCCCAATATACGTGGCGCGGAAAATATAATAGCAATGCTCCCCCATAACCTTGCAGATTATGCTGGTACCATTTTCCGGTATAAGCGGTCTGCGCTTGTCATCCACCGGCATGGCCAGAACAATGTGATCTTTTTTTATATCCTCTACTCTGCTATGGTAAAACTGGGTATCCTCCATAAGGGATACCTGGGCTCTTTGTCCATATCTAAGTGCCTTCCATGTGTCCACCATTTCTGCTCTTATCATATTCTTTCTCTCCTAGTCCCAGTTTTAAGAAATATCTCATTTCTTAAACAGCCGCCTGAGGAATCCACGCCACCCAAGACTTACCTTCTCCTGGCGTCCATTGACGAGGCCCTTGGCAATGGATGATATACATCTGGCTGCCAATGCATCTGGATAACCTGACATAATAGGCACCTGCGACCTGACAGACTTCACCATGGTCTGGTCATCATATATATAGCCCATACATTCCACGGACAGCTTCAAAAATTTCTCGGCGGTCCTTGACAATGTACTTACCACCTCCCGTATCTCCGGCTCATCGATAACCCGATTTACAATGAGCTTAAGATTAGGGGTATCAGTGGTTTTACTGTAGCCCTTCATAACGGCATAAGCATCGGTCAATGCGGTAGGCTCCGGTGTGGTAACCAGAAGCACCTCATCTGCTGAAACGATGAAGTCCAATACATTTTTGCCAATACCGGCACCGGTATCTATCAGAATAATATCAGCCCATTCAGCACAGGCCTCCAGCTTGGTGAAGAGAATATCCTTCTCCACCTCTGTCAGCTCCTCCGCATGCTCCATTCCGGACCCGCCGGAAATATAGCTTACCCCATAGGGACCCCTCAGCAGAACATCCTCCAGATTAACCTCAGGATCAAGTAAATTCATGAGATTTATCCTGGATGAGGTTCCAAGTAAAATATCAACATTGGCCATGCCCATATCAGCATCAATTATAATTACCCGCTTACCCATGTTGCCAAGGGCAATGGCCAGATTTACGGCGAGATTGGTTTTGCCAACTCCCCCCTTGCCGCTGGTAATGGCAATGGTCCGGGGCCCTTTCAATTCCGCTGGTTGTTTTATTGTTGTCTCTGGTGCCTTGCTTGCTGGCAATTCAGGAGAAACATTTTTGTTCTCCACAAGGCGACGCAGCTTTGCTGCCTGATCCTTCATAACCCTTTACCTCAGCAGCATTTCTGCCAGCTTCGTATAGCTGGCGGGTGTAATATCATCTGGAACACTCTGTCCATTGGTAAGATAGGACAAAGCGATATTTTTCTTGTAAAGAAGATTCATAATAATTCCTAATGAGCTGGTTTCATCAGTCTTGGTGAAAATCACCCTATCAGGCTGACATGACATAAAACGGCTTAGTATTTCCTCAGCATCCTTATTTTTTGTGGTTGAGCTGAGTACAAGATGCTTTTCAATATCCTTGTTATCCTTCAGCAGCCCGATCAGCTCCTTCATCTGAAAATCATTGTACTGACTTCTTCCGGCAGTATCAATAAGGATAAGCTGTTTATCGGCGTGCTTTTCTATAGCCTGCTTCAGGGCATCAGGAGAATAAACAATTTCCAAGGGGAGTCCCAAAATATCAGAATAGGTCTTAAGCTGCTCCACTGCGGAAATACGATAGGTATCTGCGGTTATTAGAGCAGTGTTTATGCCCTTTTCCAATACGAATTTTGCCGCAATCTTGGCAAGGGTAGTGGTTTTCCCCACTCCCGTGGGGCCCACAAGGGCCACGATTTTAGGCTTATTGGAGTACAGGGTAATGCCGGATGCCACCCTGACAGTCTTTTTGAGAACCCTTTCCAGGGAACGAAGGGCCTTGCTGGAATTCTTCGGCTCCATTATCTCTGTACCGGACAAGCGGCGAACTATATCCTGAATAATTTTTTCCTCTATATCACATTCACGCAAGGCCTGCTGAAGTGAAATATCATGGGCTTCATTAAATCCTGCCTTCCCCATCCGGACAAGCATTTCCTTCATTTCGTCCAATTCGTTTTGCAGTGATTTAATGGTTTCCTGGTCGTCAGCCACCTGCCGGGTGGCCTTGGCAAAGGCCTCCTCCCTGGCAGCAGCTTCGGCCCTGGCCTCCTCTGTCATAGCCCCAGTCTCAGTCCTGGCGGCTGCCTCCCTGCTCGCCTCACTGGCTGCCTCCAAATCATTTATCGGAGGCTGTGATGGTTCAGGCTGTAACGAGGCAGGCTGCAGCGGTTCATGAGGTAACGGTTCAGGCTGTGACGGCCCGGGCTGTAGCGGTTCATGATATGACGGTTCAGGCTGTGCGGCCTGCTCCGCCTTTTTCTCCATAGGCTTTATTATTTTTCCTACCTTAAGGTCGCTATTTTCAATTTTATTCTCCCCAGCCTTAATCCGGTTAAGAGAAGATAAAATATCCTCAAAGGTGGACTGAATCTGGGGACCCTGTGTATTGTGAGGAATACCGGAAGAACTGCTCTGACCTGCATCATATTGATCAGCCCGTTGTTGAGCCGTATCAACACTAAATTGTGTGCCGGCAGTCTGATATTGTGAGGCAGCTGCCCTTTGGGAAATGAATGGTGATACCACCTGCTCCGGAATTGGAGCTGGCTCAGGGTAAGTGCCGGAGGAGGAAGGGGCCTTAACCGGCGATGATGCCGCCGGCTTGTCCGCCGGCAAAGGCTCATGATGGACCGGTGCTTTACGGGCAGAGGCCCTGACTGACTTGGCCGATGTTTCGTCCTCCACGGCGGCAATAACCTCCACTACCTCCTTGCTGCCAAAGCCCAGCAGTCCTCCCTTTTTGGATCTTGTAGTATGTAAAATAATCGCATCTATACCCAATTCAGCCTTGACATTGGCCATGGCCTCCTTTAGGGTAGGCGCCTTAAATGTTTTTATTCTCAATTTAAATCTTCACCACCCCAATAATCTGTATCTCTACAGTTTGCTCTATCTCAGCATGAGACAGAACGATAATCCCCGGAACAGACCGCTCCACCAGCTTACGGAAATAGAGGCGTACCGTAGGACTTGTAAGGATAATTGGTTGATATCCCATATCAGTCAGCTTCTGCAGCTCACCACTCAGGGAAGTAATAATCTTCTGCATGGTATCAGGATCAAGGCTTACATAGGAGCCCCGGTCAGTACGCTGAACACCGCCGGCAATCCGATTTTCAATGGTTGGATCAAGAGTAATGCAGGTGAGCTGATTATTCTGGGTATATTGCTGAGTGATTTGACGGGACAGGGCATGTCTCACATACTCGGTCAAAATCTCAGTATCCTTGGTAGCACGGGCATAATCGGCCAATACCTCCAAAATGGTGGCCATATCCCTGATGGATACCCGTTCACGGAGAAGATTTGCCAATACCTTCTGGATTTCACCCACATTCATCAGATCAGGCACAATTTCATCCACAAGGCTGGAATTGGTCTTTCTGGCATTATCAATAAGGTTCTGGGTCTCCTGACGGCCCAGGATTTCATCGGCATGGGCCTTAATAACCTCAGTAAGATGGGTTGCCAAAACAGATACAGCATCCACTACTGTATAGCCATTTAGCTCAGCCTGCTCCCTGGAAGCCTCCGGAATCCACAGAGCCGGCAGGCCAAAGGCAGGCTCCTGGGTTTCAATTCCCTGAATTTCCTCAAACACTGTTCCCGAATTCATGGCCAAGAAGTGGTCTAGTAATAATTCGCCCTTTGCTATCTCGATTCCTTTAAGTTTTATAATATATGCATTGGGTTTTATCTGAATGTTATCACGAATACGGATGGTCGGAACCACCAAGCCCAGCTCCAGGGCACACTGACGCCTGATCATAACAATACGGTCCAACAGGTCACCACCCTGGCCGGTATCCACCAGGGGAATCAGGCTGTAACCAATTTCCAGCTCCATGGGGTCCACCTGGAGGAGGGAAACAATATTCTCCGGCTTGGTGGCCTCGGTTTTGCTCTTTTCCTTCTTCTGGACGGTGGTGGTTTCCTCCACCTGCTTCTTGCCCCGCATCTTTTGATAGCCAATAAATGCGCATATGCCGGCCAAAATACTGAAGGGCAGGCCCGGAAGTCCGGGAATAACGGCCAATGCCAGCAGCACGCCGGCCACTATAAAGAATACCCGGTCATGACGGCCAAGCTGTGTAACCAGGTCATAGCCCAGATTGCTGTCCGAGGCCGCTCTCGTAACAATAATACCTGTTGCCGTGGAAATCAGCAGGGCCGGAATCTGGTTTACCAGACCCTCACCCACGGTCAGCAGGGTATAGTTGGCCAGGGCCTGCTGAACAGTTAAATTTCTCTGCACCATACCGATGACAAAGCCACCGGTAATATTGATCAGAATGATGATAATAGCCGCAATGGCATCACCCTTTACGAACTTACTGGCACCATCCATGGCACCGTAAAAGTCAGCCTCCCGCTGAATTTTCATTCGGCGCTCACTGGCCTCAGCATCAGTAATAGCTCCCTGATTAAGGTCAGCATCAATGGACATCTGCTTACCAGGCATAGCGTCCAGGGTAAAACGGGCCGATACCTCGGCTACACGCTCGGCACCCTTGGTGATAACAATGAACTGAATAATAATCAGAATTATAAATATAATGAAGCCTACTACCGCATTACCACCCACTACGAAGTTACCAAAGGACATGATAACCTCACCGGCGTAGCCCTCCAGCAAAATAAGCCTTGTGGAGGATACGTTCAGGGCCAGCCGGAACAAGGTGGTAATGAGCAGCAGGGACGGAAACACGGATAAATCCAGGGCTTCCACATTATAAATAGCCGCCATTACAACGATTAGCGCCAGGGTTATGTTCATACACAGCAGCAAATCCAACAGCATTGTTGGCAGCGGAATAATCATCATAACCACGATGGTAACAATACCTACTGCTACCAGTACATCACTGTATTTAGTTATGAAGCTGCCCTTTTCCTGGGCAGCGGTTTCTGGAGCAGCCATATTGTTCTCCTAAATAATAGCACTATAAATTATGCGTAATTTCTTGATTTTCTCTTTAGCTTGTACACATAGGCCAGTACCTCGGCCACTGCCTTGTACAGCTCCTGGGGAATTGCTCCCCCCACCTCTACAGCGGCAAACAGGGCCCGAGCCAATGGTTTGTTTTCAACTATGGGAACCCTGCTTTCCCTGGCAATCTCTTTAATCTTTTGGGCCACCAAATCCTGGCCCTTGGCAATAACCACTGGGGCAGCCATACCTGATTGATATTTCAGGGCAACAGCAAAATGAGTAGGGTTGGTAACGATTACATCCGCCTGGGGTACCTCCTGCATCATTCTGGCCATGGCCATCTGACGCTGCTTCTGACGGATTTTACCCTTAATCTTAGGGTCACCTTCCTGCTGTTTAAATTCTTCCTTTACCTCCTGCTTGGACATTTTCAAATCCTGCAGGTTCTGCCATTTCTGATAGGCAAAATCCATTACCGCCATGATAATGAATACGCCGATTATTTTAAAGGCAAGGGTAAATATGGAATCCGACATTTTATTAAGGCCGGCAAACAAATCCATGTAAATAAGCTTTGGAATCTGAAAAATTTCATCCGACAGATAGGTAATGACGAAGTAGCCTATTATCAAAATCTTCAGAAGGGATTTTATCAGCTCCACCAGGGAACGTTTGGAAAACATTCGCTTGGCACCATTTATGGGATTAAGCTTATTAGGGTCAAAGCTGATGGTTTCGGTGGAAAAATTTATTCCCACCTGGGCAAGATTCATGGCCAGGCCAATAATCATTATAAACACCATCAGGGGAATTGAGGTCTTGGCCAACAGAATTATCATGCCGATAAACATCTGCATTATAGATTCTTCATTGATATCCACATTCAAATTACCATAAATATATGTGGAATAATTCATAATATCGGTAACAGCGTTACCGCCAAGTACCCTGAGGACCATAAAGCCGGCCAACAAAACAAAGGCCGCATTTATTTCCTGACTCTTGCCCACCTGACCCTTTTTGCGGGCATCAGCCTTTCGCTTGGCCGTTGGTTCCTCGGTCTTTTCACCGGCAAAGAGCTGCAGGTCAAAGGAGAAAAGCTGATTTCTGTATTTTTTATTGTATTGCCCGTAAGGCGATGGTGATGTTTCCATACATCTCATTGAACAGCACATCCAAGAACAATATATAAAATGGAATAACTATAGCTAATGTAAAGGTGCCAATAACAATCTGCATGGGTATACCTACAACGAATATATTCATCTGAGGCATGGTTCTGGCCAAAATGCCCAGAGATACATTAGTCAGAAGAATAGCAAAGGTGATAGGCATGGCGATCTGTACACCAGTAAGAAAAATATTTGCGGTAAAATCTATTATAAGATCAGTTATGGCAGCATCGTAATGGATACCCACCATTGGAATCGCCTCAAAGCTGCGTATCAAGGCTGTCAGCAGCATATGATGACCATTGGTGATCAAAAAAACTATCATGGTCAGATAGTAGAGAAATGTACCAATCAATGGGTTTTGCTGGCCTGAGGTAGGGTCCATTTCATTTACCACCGCAAAGCCAACCTGCATATCCATTATCTTACCGGCCATGGTAACACACTGAAGACATACATAGCACACAAAGCCTATAAGCCAGCCCACAAACATTTCAGACAATACTGACAATGAATAAGCAAACAAGGACATAGGTGCTTCTATAGGCGTATTCTGGTCTATTACCGGGAACATTACCAGAGAAATGGCAAAACAGGCTCCCGCCCTGAAATATATTGGTATATTCTGACTTCCAAAAAAGGGAGCAATCAGGAACAAGCCGCTTATTCGCGTCATCATCAGCAGGAAAACAGCAGCATGATTTTGCAATAAATCAAAAAAATCCACTTATTTTACCTCGTTGAATTTAACCTATATATGTTGGTAAATTTACAAATACATTTGTAAAATACTCTACCATAATACGAAGCATCCAGGGACCAAAAATCAATATGGCCACAAATACCGCCACAATTTTTGGAATAAAGGCCAAGGTCTGCTCCTGAATGGAAGTGGTGGCCTGAAATACGCTGACCATAAGGCCAACGGCCAAGCCCAGCCCCAGCATTGGGGCCGATACCAAAAGCACCACCCGTAAAGCCTCCTGGGCCATCTGTATAACAAGATCTCCTGACATCTAACCAGCCCCTAATGAAAACTTATTATCAATGATTTTATCAGTAAGTGCCATCCATCCACCAGGACGAACAGCAAAATCTTAAATGGCAACGAAATCATTACCGGCGGCAGCATCATCATACCCATTGACATAAGGGTACTGGCCACAATCATATCTATTACGATAAATGGAATATAAATCATAAAGCCCAGCTGAAAGGCTGTCTTCAGCTCACTTATCATAAAGGCCGGAATCAGGGTAAAGGTGGAAACCTCCTCAGGACCATTGGGCCGGGGAGCATCTGCCAGATTTACGAACATGGCCAGGTCGGCTTCCCTGGTCTGCCTGAACATAAATTCCCTTATTGGCTCCACCACGTTATCAAGAGCCTGCTCCTGAGTTATCTGTCCGGCAAGATAGGGTTGAAGCCCATTTTCATAGCCCTGGTTCCAATAAGGTGCCATTATATAAAATGTCAGAAACAAGGATAAACCGATAATTACCATATTTGGCGGCGTAGTCTGTGTAGACATGGCATTACGCAAAAAGCCAAGCACAACAACAATCCTGATAAAGGCTGTAGTCATTATCAGAATTGAAGGTGCTATGGACAAAATGGTTAATACCGCCATGAGCTGCAGGGTCACTGCAACATCCTGGGGATTATCCGAGGATCCAACATTAATATTCATATTCGGTATCAGCGGTGCCGCATTGGCATCCCCTGTAAATAAAAAAAATAAAAGCAGGCTTCCTCCTGCCAGGAGTAGCCGCTGCAGCTTCGTCAAGCCTCACAACCCCTATCTTCTACGCTTTATACCATCGCGGATAAATGAAGGAATCCGCTTGGTCAATTCATCTAAGGATGATAACTGGCTGGCAAACATCCCCGTATCTATGGGCTGAATAATGGACTGTCTCCTGAGCCGTTCGATTTCTTCAGGATCAGTCACTTCACCCAACAGAGTAACCTGCTGGTCTGTAACACCCAGCATCAGGGTCTTTCCTGCCAATTCAACTACGCACACTGATTTATGTGGCCCCAGGGGTAAATGCTCCAACAGTCTGCCCCCATTATTATTGATGCTTTGCCCAAACCTTCCGCCTAAAAATTTAGACGCAAAATATGCCATGACAACCACAAAGGCAAACACAACCACAAGGCTGATAACGTATGCCAATGTCGACCACCATGACATTTGAGAAGGTTTTGGATCGGCATTCTCATATCCAGCTAAATAGCCACCGCCACCTGCTGAATCAGCTGCCGCCAGGCAATCTGGCGACAGCACTGATAACACCAATATAAAAATACATAGGACAGATGCCATGGAGCAGAAATGTCTCCAGTCATTCATCAGCCAACAGCTTTACGAACAGCTTCAAGAACACGGTCTGCCTGGAAAGGCTTTACGATAAAGTCGCGGGCACCAGCCTGAATAGCTTCGATAACCATTGCCTGCTGACCCATAGCAGAGCACATAACAATCTTAGCGTTAGGATCAATCTTTCTGATTTCCTTAACGGCACTGATACCATCCATCTCCGGCATGGTAATATCCATAGTGGTAAGGTCCGGCTTCAGCTCCTGATATTTTTCCAGAGCCTTGGCACCATTTTCTGCCTCGCCCACTACCTCATATCCGTTCTTGGATAAAATATCTTTTACCATCATTCTCATGAATGCTGCATCGTCAACTACTAATACTCTTACTGCCATTTGTCATCTCTCCTCATTAAATATTCTCATATTTTGAATTGAAATTATACTTACCTTAACACAATTAATTATATATTAATCAACAGGATTTAACAAGTACTACTGCTCCCTAACTGATATATAAAATAAAACTCACTCACAGGCAGAATTTTCTCCAATTCAATCCGGACAAATTCTGTCCAATGCTTATTATCAATCAGCAGCTCCCGTAGAAGGGGCCATTGTATCACTATGGGAAGCAGGATATTTTTACAGATTTTGCACCCGCTGCATAGGGCTGACAATTTCGGTGATACGTACACCAAAGTTTTCATCGATTACAACTACTTCGCCCTTTGCCGTCAGCTGTCCATTTACAAGGATATCAACCGGTTCGCCGGCAAGCTTGTCCAGCTCGATAATGGAGCCGGCGGAAAAATCCAAAATCTCCCTGATGGATTTTCTGGCCCGTCCCAATTCAACGGTAACCTGCAACGGAACATCCTGGATAAGACTGATATTTGCCGTATTGGCCACAGTAGGCTCATTGGTCAATGGTGCAAACTGGGCACTTTGGACTGGTACGCCCTGACCAACCACAGCTGAAGCACCATATTGGGGTGCATATACAGGCTGTGCCCCCATCATTGGCGGAGGTGGGGCCATTGGCGGAGCCTGTGGTGGTGGCGGCGGAGGTGGTGCTGCTGCAGGAGCAGGTGCCGGAGCGGCCGGTGCTGGTGCAGGAGCCGGTGCCGGTGCTGGTGCAGCAGGGGCAGGAGCCGGTTCTGGCTCTTCCTCTGGCTGTGCTCCACCATTCATCAGGAAATCCACCATTTCCTTGGCCACATCAACCGGTAAAATCTGCATTATCTCACTATCTATGAGGCCATCCACTTCCATGCGGAAGGAAATCTTTGCAACAGGCTCAGACTGGCTAAGCAGCTCACTGACTTCACTGTTGGGCTCCATGCCAAAATCTACCAGATTAACCTTAGGAGGTGAGATATCAATCTTCTTATTAAACATGGTAGATAATGATGTGGCCACTGTGCCCATCATCTGGTTCATGGACTCGCCCACCGCACTCATATGGATCTCAGTAAGATCCCCCGGTGGATTGGTTCCATCACCACCCATCATCAAATCAGCGATAATGGAGGCGTCCTGGGCCTGAATAGCCAAAATATTGTTACCATTGATACCTATAACATATCCT
>NZ_CAMYWM010000047.1 GCF_947302755.1 uncultured Anaerovibrio sp. | reverse complement strand
TAATTGGAAGATTTTTCTTCTAAAGAAGAAAAATTTGAACAATGGCGTTATAATCTAACATAGTTATTCATGAGAGAGGTCCCCTAGCAGGCGACATTTTTGGGGTACACCAAAAGTTAACCTCACAGTGTCGATTCCCCTCTTCCAAATAAAACCTGATTTATGGTATCTATATCGTATTTCTCATAAGACCCAACGTGGGCTGCATCCTTGAGAGGCGTGTTGGGTCCTGTTGTCATCATTGTATTCTTCTAGCATCTCAATGACTGCTTCAACACTTCTTTCAGAGCTAGCCTCAGTTCTATTTCCCTCAATTACCTCACACATCTCGCTCACTATTTCCACTGTGTATTTTCAGCAATCTTAGTAATCAAATGGCCCTGATATGTAAAGAAAGCAGATCCCTGTATGGCTTTTACGTGCTTGAGAGCACCTACCACAGCGGACAGTGATGTTTCTTCTTCGTTCCATTGAACCTTGCGATCACTTACGACAGTCACCTTAATGGTTGGATCTTCAATAAAAACGAGTTCTGCTCCTATAGGAATACCACACTTTGAAAAATTAATAGGTGGCCTCTTTATATGCTGAGCAGGAGCATGTGAATCATCGTTTCCATTACACTTTAGCTTATCAGTTGTACCACTAATCGTTGCAATAGACTCCAGCAATTCATACGCCTCTTGCGAAGTCATCACATAAAACTCACGATTTTTTGATACACGAAGATCAGGATTTAAATTATCAATCATCTTATGGAGCTTTTTATCTTCCAGATTTCCAGCAGTCTCATAAGTCGCATACACTTCATACTCATAGGGAAGTGCCGTTGTGGAAAGCTGTTTGCGACGTGCCTCTACGTCCGTTGCATATCCAATTTTCACCATATCCTTCAACGCAGGATTAGTCATGATATAAATAAAACCTTTTGCCATTATTCACTCACTTCCTTACGATTAATACTACGCTCTCAGCCGTCAACTGCATCCAATCAGTCCTCGAATACTCTCGACTTCTTGGGCAGTTTTGGCATGGTCAGTGCTAACTGATTTCTCGGGCAATCACTTCGTTCATTTCCTCGTAATCAGAGCCACTGACTCAACGTGATAACTAAACGAAAACATATCCACTGGCTGAACCTTTTCCGCCTTGTACCCAAGCTTATCCAAAATTTCCAGATCCCTGGCCAAAGTAGCCGGGTTGCAGGATACATAGACAATACGGTTTGGCTGCATATTGGCAAAGGTTTTTAATACCACCTCTGTACAGCCGGCCCGTGGTGGGTCCACCACTATTACATCAGGACGGATGCCTTGATTGTACAGTCTTGGCATTACCTGAGTGCAGTCGCCTACTATAAATTCAGCGTTTTTCACCTTGTTTTCCCGGGCGTTTTTCTCAGCATCCTTTATGGCTGGACTTACTATTTCTACGCCATAAACCTTACGGGCCTTCTGGGCCAGATAAAGGCTGATGGTACCCGTACCGCAATAAGCATCAATTACGGTTTCCTTCCCGGTGAGCTGGGCAAACTCCAACGCCTTGTCATAAAGTACCTCCGCCTGCCTGGTATTGACCTGGAAAAAGGAACGGGCAGAAACATTGAAGCTGAATTTTCCCAGCTTGGCCTTGATGGTTGGCCGCCCCCACAGCAGCTTGGTTTCCCGGCCCAATATAACATTATTTCTATAGGTCTGAATATTCTGCTGAAGGCTGACCATCTGTGGCAGACGGCTGCGCAGCAGCTTGATGATTTCCTTTTCCCGGCTCAGCTGCTTGGTGGCAGTTACCAGCACCACCATAAGCTGTCCCTGTTCCCCGGTACGGGCCACCACATGACGGATTACACCGGTGTGACGGTCCTCATCGTAGACCGGAATACGTAGTTTTTCCACCACATCCCGAACTGCACTGATGGCCTCATTATTGATTTTGTCCTGAATCAGGCAATCAGAGGAATCGATAATTTTATGGGTACCTTGGGCAAAGCACCCAATAATGGTCTTGCCCTTTTCGCGACCTACGGGAAATGCCACCTTATTACGGTAATTCCATGGCTCCCTGGCCCCTATCGTAGGTAACACAGGTAAATTTTTCAGGTGACCGATGCGCTCCATGGCGTCCTTGACCTGCTGCTGCTTGGCCTTAAGCTGTCCATCATAGGAAAGGTGCTGCAACTGGCAGCCACCGCATTCCCTGTAAATTCCACAGGCCGGCACTACCCGGTCAGGGCTTGGTGTTACTACCTTTACCAGCTTGCCGGTGGCATAATTCTTTTTTACTTCGTCGATTTTTACCATCAGCTCTTCATTAGGCAGACCACCCATCACAAATACAGTGAAGCCATCAATACGCCCTACTCCTTCACCACTGCTGCCCAGGCTGCTGATTGATAAATTATACTGCTTTCCCTTTTCCACAGGAACCTTTGCCATTTCATATCCTCCAAAAACAAAGAGGGCGCCACCCTCAAAATAATCGTACGGTATATTATACCACATCATTTCAAGACTGACGCCCAGGTAAATATTTACTTTTTAAACTGAACCTTAAATAATAAATCAGTTGGCTTATCCAGCAGCAGCTTTGCCCCATTCTTTAACAGCTCATCATCCTTGCGGAAGCCCCACCGAGCCCCTATAGGATAAAAGCCGGCATTGACCGCCGTCTGCATATCTACGCCGCTGTCACCTAAATATACCACCTTGTCAGGCTCTACACCGATTTCCCGGCAAATTTCCAGGCAAGTGGCCGGATCAGGCTTACGGGGATGACCGGGACGGTCTCCCATCACTACCTTAAAGGTCCCCGGCTCAAATAAAATGCTTATAATGGTCTTGGCCGCGTCCATTGGCTTATTGGTGCAAATTGCCATAGGAACATTCTTTTCAATAAGCTTTAAGAGAAGCTCCCGAACCCCGGTATAGGCCCGTGTTTTATTTAATACCTTGCCATAATAGATTTCCTTAAATTTTGCCAAGGCCTTCTCATAAAAGGCTCTGTCCTCGGATTTGTCGATTGGCAATGCCCTTTCCACAAGCTTGCCCAATCCATTTCCCACATAATATTTGTAAGCTTCCACATCATGATTTGGCAAATTGTAAGCTGACAACATTTCATTGCAGCTATCCGTCAAATCTTCTATGGAATTTATCAATGTACCATCCAAATCGAATATCACTGCTTCATAGCGCATATTTTCTCCGCCTCTTTCTACCATAATTCTCGTGCATTGGATAGTATTCTACAAAAAAAGATAAACTCCTGCAAAAAAATTATTTTTTTAATTAGAATTATCTGCCTGCATGAGTACGCTAAGAATTTTTTTCTCATTAATTAATAAATTTTCAGTGTTTCCACTGTGGTGGCGAAGAACGATATCCGCTTCATGAACCATCCCCAATCTCATCAGCTCATTACAGCCAATTACGGGATGATTATAGTATCTGTACATAATATCCTTAAAAATATTATTGCTGGGCTTTTGACTATTTTTTAACGACCAATCATGGCAAAATTTATCCAATAGCACCCCATAGGATTTTCTAAAGCTGTTCATTTTAGGGCCGCGACCAATATCATGCAGCAGGCAGCAGCGCTTTAGGAAATCCACATCGATAGAGGCAGCCAAGGCTTCATGTTCCACAATTTCCATTGCCGTTTTCATCACATTAAGGCTATGACGCTGATCAGCTGATGTCATGTGATAAAAGGCCTGCTGAGCCTCAGGGGACAGCAGGTCATTTATCATATTGCGTTCTTCCTTATCAGGCCCCTTGGCCAAAAGCCCTTTAATAAATTGAATAATTCTGCTCATAATCACTTTACACCACACTAATGGATGCTAAGGCTCCTTCCTCCGAGGTGGAAGTCAAGCACCCGTAAGCTCTGGATTTATTCGGCTAAATTCAGTGTGAATATTAAGCTCCCACTGAACACGTCTCATTTTACGAATATCAGCTGCTGATATCCCTTTCCTGCACGATAATCCTCGGCATCCTGCTCCGTGGAGGCCCCCATGGCCATCTCGCAGGCTTCACCGGCCCTGCGCAGCTTCTGAACGGCCTTTATGGCCTCTGCCTCCTTGCCGGGAGCAAAAGCTACGTATACATCCCGCTGGGTCTGGGGTGCCTTCAGCCCGTGACGCTCCAGGGCCAGCATTACCCGCTCAATGCCAAAGGCAAAGCCCGTTGCGGACATATCCGTGCCAAAGTCCGTCAGCATATTGTCATAGCGACCGCCCCCACATAACGGATAGCCAAGACCTGGGGTATATGCTTCAAATACCATACCGGTATAATAACTGAAATCCCGAATTACCCCCAAATCAAAGGTTATATAGTCAGAAACACCATAGGCTTCCAAAAGATTGCAGATGTCGGACAGATTATCCAGGGCCTTTCTGGATTGTTCATTATTAACCATGGAATAGGCCTTCTTCAGCACCTCCCGATTGCCGTGAAGCAGGGGAATTTCCTTGACCATATTTTTTTCTTCCTGGGAAATATCGGCTCTATCCACTATGGTATTGAGACCCACCAAATCACGATTTTCGATGGCAGCACGAATTTTGCCCATCTCTCTGGCACTAAGACCGCATTGCTTCATAAGGCCATTAATAAAATCCACCTGGCCCAGGCAAATAATAAAATCATTCAGCCCGGTCTTTTTCAGGGAGGAAATGGCCAAAGCAATTATCTCTGCATCGGCAGCAGCCTTGTCACTGCCCAGCAGTTCTACTCCTGCCTGATGAAATTCACACTGGCGGCCGGTCTGGGCCTGCTCATAGCGAAATACGCTGCTGATATACGACAGCTTCAAGGGCAGCTTGTCCTCCTTCATGCGGCTAGCCGCCACCCGGGCAATGGGGGTGGTCATCTCATAGCGAAGGGCCATGGTACGGTTATTCTTATCAAAAAGCTTAAACATGTGGGGCTCCAGGTTACTGCCGTTTCCCATGGTCAGCGTGTCCAAAAATTCCACGGTAGGAGTCACTATTTCATCATATCCCCATAAATTAAACTCCTCTGCTATAGCTGCCTCAATTGCCCGCTTGCCGGCGGCCTCCCGAGGTAAAAAATCTCTCGTCCCATAAGGGATTTCCAGAACCATATCTCTATTTTCCATAGCCACTCTCCTATGCTCAACTTACGTAAAATATTACTCCTTGTTTTTTAGGCGTTCCAATACCAGGGCATAGCCATCTGCACCATAGTTCAGGCAACGCTTTACCCGACTGATGGTGGCTGTGCTGGCTCCGGTACGGCTCACAATATCATCATAGGTATGATGCTCCTGCAGCATGCGGGCCACCTCCAGCCGCTGGCTCATGGCCTTAATCTCACTGATTGTGCAAATATCCTCAAAAAACTGGTAGCATTCCTCCCCGGTTTTCAGCTTTAAAACCGCTTCACAAAGCTGGTCATTCAAATCATCCCTAAGCTTAGGATTTACCATAAATACACCACCTGTAACCTAAATTTATGTTGATCTGCTTTCACACTTTTATTCTTTTATGCTTTACTTTGTGAAAATATACAAGAACATTATAACGTATTTGTTCAAATTTTTCTATGAAAATATAGAAAAATGCCGCCACAGTTTTTATATATTACACATAAAACCGCTACAATATAATACTGGAGAAAAAAATAACCTCGCAAAAGAACCTATATTCTCCAGCGAGGCTACGATTCATTTAACTATATATCTAAGGATTTCATTGGTCAAAATTACTTTCATCATAAAAAACCACCCATGATAATTATATCAGAGGTGGCGTAATTTTTTCACTAAAATTTCACTATTTTTACACTATTTTTCACTATTGCTTCACTATTTTACACTAATCAGGTATCGGTAATATTCATGAAATGCTCCTTGTACTGCAGCTCCAAAATCGGCAGCACGTAATCCAGATCCACCCTGTTTTCCATGGTTTCAAGGGCTGCCCGGCGGGCCTCCAGCAAAATATCGATATTCTGCAGCACATCGGCAATCTTTAAATCCGGCAATCCATGCTGCAATGAGCCGAAGAATTGTCCCGGCCCCCGCAGCTTTAAATCCTCCTCAGCCAATAGGAAGCCGTCGGAGGTGGTCTCCATAATACGCATACGTTCCTTAGACACCTCAGTTTTTCCGTCTGTCACCAGCACGCAATAGGAGCTGTATTCACCGCGGCCGATACGTCCCCGCAGCTGATGAAGCTGGGCCAAGCCAAATTGCTGGGCATTTTCAATCACCATCATACTGGCATTAGGCACATTGACCCCTACCTCGATAACCGTTGTTGCCACCAGCAGCTTAAGCTGTCCCTCATAGAACTCCTGCATGATGGCTTCCTTCTCCTTCTGCTTCAGCTTACCATGAACCAGACCACAGGGAATATCCCGGAAAATACCATGAGTCAGCTCATCATAAACGGCCTCGGCAGACAGGAGATTGCTTTCATCACTGTCCTCAATAAGGGGACATACCACATAGCCCTGACGGCCCTTGGAGATTTCCTCCCCCATAAATTTATAAATAAGCTCCCGCCTGTCCGGAGTGCGCACGAAGGTCCGCACTGGCTTTCTGCCCGGCGGCAGCTCCCTGATAAGGGACACATCCAAATCACCATATACCGTCAAAGTCATGGTACGGGGAATAGGGGTGGCCGTCATAACCAGCACATCCGGCATGAGTGTGCCCTTTTTCTCCAGCTCTGCCCGCTGATTGATACCAAACCGATGCTGCTCGTCCGTTACCACCAAACCCAGCTTCTTAAAGGACACCTGCTCCTGAATAAGGGCATGGGTACCGATAACAATATCTATTTGCTGAGCTGCCAGCTCCTCATAAATCTGCTCCCGCTGCTTTTTCGTAAGCTTTCCCGACAAAAGAGCCACCTTTACCCCAAGCGGCTCCAGCTGCTTTACGAAGCCTTCATAATGCTGTCTGGCTAAAATTTCCGTAGGAGCCATTAGGGCCCCCTGATAACCGTTTTCCACTGTCTTTATAAGGGCCAGCATGGCGATAACCGTCTTGCCGGAGCCCACATCCCCCTGTACCAGGCGACGCATCGGCACAGAGCTCTCCATATCATTGCAGATATCATTCCAGGCCCTTCGCTGGTCCCCGGTGAGTTTAAAGGGCAGCAGTCCCATAAGCTTATCCACCATCAGGCTGTTAAGTCCATGTCCTATGCCCTGCTTTTTCTCCTGGGTCCGTTTTTTCAGCACCATAAGACCGCATTGTATAAGGTACAGCTCCTCAAAGGCCAGACGGTTCCTGGCCTGCTGAATCTTGGCAAAGCTGTCCGGAAAATGAATTCCCCAAAAGGCGTCCCGGCGGGACAGCAGTCTATAGCTGTTGGCAATATTTTCGGGAATTACCTCGGGAATGGTATCCACGCTGTTTAACAGCTCTCTGATGGATTTACGGAAAAACTTCTGATTAAGGGCCTCGGTGGTAGGATAAACGGGAAGAATCCCCAAGCCATTGGTCTCATCCTCATCAGCATCCATTATCTCAAAGGAAGAGAGCTGACTCATGGCGTATTGCCCCTGACCACCAAAGGCCAGCTCCACCTTACCTGTGGCAAAAACCTTCCTGCCGGTCTTCAGCTTTGCCTTTAAAAACCGCTGGTTAAACCATGTAACCTGTAAAGAGCCCGTTCCGTCACTGACCATAGCCGTAAGAATCAGCATATTGCGCCGTCCGGCCCGCCTTTCCTGCAAGCCCGTAATAATTCCGGATATAGTGTACTTCTCCCCCGGCCTCAGTTCCCCAATTGGGGTAATACTGCTTTGATCCTCATAGCCCCGGGGATAATGGGTAAGCATATCAAATATTTTAGTTATGCCGATTTTTCTTAGGAGCTGAGCTTTCTTCGGCCCTATTCCCTTTAAAAATTGAATATCCTGCTCCAGCTCCATACAAATCCTCCACTATGCGATGAACCACCGTGTTATCCTTCACCGCCAAGATTTAAAAACACACCTATGGCTACAAATATAATAACCAGCACCACAACCAGCCCCACAAACATGGCTCCAAGCTTAATCCAATTAGTGGAATCACTAAAGAACTCTAGGCTTTCATTTTTCAAATCATCAATGGTTGAACGTCCTGCCGTTGCTTCATTGCCGTCCTTGGCCACAGCCGCCGCTGGTTCAGCATTGGCTTTATCGTTATCAGCTGGCTTACCCTGCTCTCCATCAGCCGATGCCGTTTCCTTTATTATTTCAACGACCTTAAATATTTCCCCGGCGCCGGCCTCTACGTCCCCCACATTGGCTTTAATTTCCGTATCTTCCTCTTCCTCATTTATGAGAATTACCGGGGTAATGGTATTTATTGCCTTCTCTTCAAAGGCCCCCAAATCGTATTCTGCCACCAGGTCACCAGCCTGAACCTTCTGTCCCTGCTTTACGTGTACAATAGTAGTCTTGTCAGTTACCTCATGGGCCTCAAGGCCCACATGAACCAATATATTAAGGCCTGTATTCGTTTGAAAGCCAATGGCGTGCTTGGTGGCAGCCACCATTGACACTATTCCGCTTATTGGACTGTACAGCATACCGTCCTTGGGAATGATGGCCACTCCATCCCCCATCATTTTTTTGGAAAAGGTATCATCCGGCACCTCAGACAAATCCACAATTTTTCCGGTCATAGGTGCAAAAATAGAACTCTCTCGCGTATTCTGAGCCATAAACTCATCCCCTTTTATCGAATTTTTCCCACATGTGCCGCATAGACCATGAATTCATCTTCCCCATCCAGGCCCAATTCCCTGTTCAGCTCCTCATCATTAAAATGACCTACAGCACAACAGCCCAATTTCTGGGTATAGCAGGACAAATAAAGATTCTGGCACACATGACCAGCATCCAAATAAAGGTACTGCAGTGACCTGCCACCAAAGGCATAGTCCATTCGATCAAGAACTGCCGCCCACATAAAGGTTACAGCACTTGCAGCATACATATTTGTTTTATTAAAGCCTGCCCTCAGCCTATCCTTAACTCCATCACCAATATCAATTGGCAACAAGGCATGCTCAAAGGCCAAAAATCTGTATAAGCCCTTTTCCAGCCCCTCCACCTTATCTATATACAGGTAGGTCTCCAAGGCGTTCCTGGCCCCGGCTGAAGGAACGGTACGCTTGGTGGCACCGGCCGGCAGCACCATCTTTACCCCCTGGGTACACCACAAAAGAAAGGACAGCTCCTTCATGGTCAAAGGCTGTTCACTGTATTCCCGAATGGTGGATCGAAGCTCCATAAGCTCCAAAAAGCTGACCTCCTTATCCTCGAGAAAATCCGGCTCAGGCAATGCTATCAATTGACTGTCCTCAGGATATGGTTTCTGAGGAACAGGTACTTCTTCCTGGTTCACCCTTCTGGTATTCAAATTGTTTTTCACCAAAGCAGCTTCCCGCAGAGCCTTAAAGATATCCTTATACATGAAAACGCCTGCCTTTCATACATACTAACCATAGGATAATTATAACGCAATTGGCCAAATTTTTCTTCTTTATGTGAAAAAATCTTCCAATTAACGCTTCCCCTGCCGGACCAGCTCCAGGTCACAGCAAAGGGAACCATCTTTAGTCTCCCCATATATCAAAGGACAGGCGTTTTAAATACAATATTCTGTTAATCTACAGGACGGATGCCGGTTTTGCCGGTGAATTTGTGATAGTCACCGCCATTATGCCGGTTTACCAGCTCGCAGAACACTTCCTCCGGATTAATGTTATGGAATGCCATCAGCACCAGACAATGATACCACAGGTCTCCCATCTCATAGATAATTTCATTCTTGTCATTGTTCTTGGAGGCAATCACAGTCTCCACTGCTTCCTCCCCTACCTTCTTCAAGATCTTATCCTGACCCTTTTCAAACAGGTAGTTGGTATAAGACCCTTCCTTTGGATTGAGTTGCCGGTCCTTGATCACATCGTAAAGCTCGTTCATGATATTGGCCAGATACTTATTCTCCGGCTGCTCAACCACAGCCAGGGCCTTATCATTTTTCAATAAACGGCGGCCGCTGAAGCAGGAATATGTGCCGGTATGACAGGCACCGGTGCCCCGTTGATGGACGATAACCAGCAGGGTATCACCATCACAATCATAATACATATCCTTTACCTCCTGCACATTGCCGGAGGTAGCCCCTTTATTCCACAAGGCTTTGCGGCTGCGGCTCCAGAACCAGGTGGTTCTGGTTTCAATGGTTTTTTGGAGAGAGTCAGCATTCATGTATGCCATCATCAGCACCTGGCCATTTTCTTCCTGAATAATAGCTGGTACCAGGCCCTTTTCATCAAATTTAATCATTGAAATGTCAATCATAGTGTATCCCTCCATTTTTGGTGTATCCGGTTGATAAGAGACAGTTGACTTTAGCGAGGGACTCAGGGCTAAAACTATTATTTTGCTTTTAATTAGTCAGCAAGAAAAATCCAAACTCGCTTCGCTCAAACAATGGATGTTTTCTCGCTGTGTAAGAATGCAAAAAATAGTTTCTTAACGCCCATCGCCCAATGCTTCAGTCAAACTGCTCTTATCAACATATATTTTCAAGTAGATCGGTACTAAAAAGAGCCATTAAACTACAACACGTAATAAATATTTTTTTACATACCTGCATTAGTGAGAAAAATTATTTGTTTGAGCAAAGCGAGTTATAATTTTTCTCGCTATACAAATTATTGTAAAAAAATATTTTAGTGATGTAGTTGAGGCGATAGTTAGTACCGACTACCCTAAAATCTCATTTCTATTCCTCTATCCCGCAGGTATTCCTTTACCTGTCTGATAGTGAACTGTCCATAATGGAACACTGAGGCAGCCAATACTGCATCTGCCTTTCCAATGGTCAGCACATCATAAAAATGCTCCAGCCTGCCGGCCCCACCGGAAGCGATAACCGGAACATCAACAGCCTCGGATACGGCCCGGGTCAAGGGAATATCATAACCGTCCTTGGTACCATCTGCATCCATACTGGTAAGTAATATTTCGCCAGCCCCCAGGTCAGTTCCTCTTTTTACCCAGTCAATAACATCAATTCCCGTAGGAGTACGTCCCCCATTAACAAAGACCTCCCATTTATCCTCACCGGTCCTTTTGGCATCCACCGCCAGCACCACACACTGACGGCCAAAGATTTCTGCCCCTTGCCGGATAATATCGGGATTTTTCACCGCCGCAGAATTAACTGAGGTCTTGTCGGCACCGGCCTTTAACATTTTCCGCATATCCTCGGGGGTACGGATGCCACCGCCTATGGTAAAGGGAATAAATACCTGGGAGGCACAGGCCCTGGCTACCTGGACAATGGTATCACGCTGCTCATTGGAGGCGGTAATGTCCAAAAAAACCAGCTCATCACACCGCTCGGCATCATACCGCTTGGCCAGCTCCACCGGATCGCCGGCATCTCTGAGGCCCACAAAATTAGTACCCTTTACCACCCGGCCTTCCTTTACATCCAGACAGGGAATAATTCGCTTGGTATACATATTATATCACTCTCCTGCGGCAACCTTAATAGCTTCGGCCAAATCCAGGGAACCGGTGTAGATGGATTTTCCCACGATAACCCCTTCTATACCCTCCTTTTCATAGGGCAACAGGGCTTTAATATCCTCAATGGATTTAACACCACCGGAGGCCACCACCCTAATACCGCTATCCCGGGCCAGCTTGGCGGTGGCTTTCACATTTACCCCCTCCAGGGTACCGTCCCGGGAAATATCCGTGTAAATAATGGTTTTAACCCCAGCCTTGGCCATTTCCCTGGCCAAGGTCCCAACCTCCACGTTGCCGGAAGCCTCCCAGCCATCCACAGCCACAATACCATCCTTGGCATCAATGCCAACCACCACCCGCTCACCATATTTGGCGCAGGCCTCCCGTACCAGAGCCGGATTTTTGGCGGCCACGGAGCCCAAAATAACCCGCTGAACCCCGGCAGACAGCACCTCATCAATATTCTCCATGGTGCGGATGCCACCGCCCAGCTCCACAGGTATGTTGACCTTGGCAATTATTTTCTTTACCACATCAAGATTAATTGACTTGCCCGCTCTGGCCCCATCCAAATCCACCAGGTGCAGATACTGACCGCCAAGGGCCTCCCATCTGGCTGCCATTTCCTCCGGCTCACCAAAAACCGTCTCCTGGGCAAAATCTCCCTTATAAAGGCGCACTGCCTTGCCGCCTCTGATATCTATAGCAGGAAAAATAAACATACAATCTTCCTTCCACTAACGCTCAACAGCACATTGCCAAAATGAACTCTTTAGCTGTTGATGAAATTTTTAATAACAAGGAGCCCCACATCACCGGATTTTTCCGGATGGAACTGAGTAGCCATTACATTGTCCCGGGCCACGGCCGCCGTCAGCCCTTCGCCGTATTCCGTAACAGCAGCCACAATGGAGCTATCCTCCGGCACTGCGTGATAGCTGTGAACAAAGTAAAAATAGGGCGTTTCAGGTATATCCTTAAACAAACCCAGCCCCGGCTGACTGACCTCCACCGAGTTCCAGCCCATATGGGGCACCTTTAAGCCCGGTGCATTGATTTTCCTTACCATGCCCCTGAACACCCCCAAGCCCTTGGCATCAGGAGATTCCTCGCTGCCATCAAACAGCACCTGAAGGCCCACGCAAATTCCCAAAAGGGGCACCCCGGCAGATATGCGCTTCATGCTAGTCGGGATAAGGCCGGAAGCCACCAAATTCTTCATACAGGCCCCAAATTCCCCAACCCCGGGCAGAACCAGCTTCTCCGCCTGTTCGATGGCTGCCTGGTCACTGGTTACCTGTACATCATCGGTAAATTGAGCAAAGGCCTTTTCCACGCTGAACAGGTTCCCCACCCCATAGTCAATTATTGCAATCATACATTGACTCCTTTCACGATTTACAGCAGCCCCTTGGTAGACGGTACCTCACCCGCCGTCTCCGGATCAATCTTTACGGCTGTTCTGAGGGCATGGCCCAGGGCTTTAAATATGGCCTCCACCTTATGATGGGAATTGGTACCATACATCACCTTTACATGCAGGGTAATACCGGCATTAAAGGCAAAGGCCCGCAGAAATTCCTCTGTAAGCTCCGTATCATAATTGCCAATCATGGGAGCCATGGAGCCGCCGGCATCGTACACCAAAAATGGTCGGCCGCTTATATCCAGTGAAACCATGACCAGACTTTCATCCATAGGCAAAAAGAATGTACCGTACCGCTGAATACCTCTTTTATCCCCCAAAGCCTCCTTGACAGCCAGCCCCAGGGCAATACCAATATCTTCAATTGAGTGATGGCCATCCACCTCTATGTCACCGTTGCAGCCCACCACCAAATCCATACGCCCATGGGCCGCCAGGAGAGTCAGCATATGATCAAAGAAGCCGATGCCGGTATCAATATCGGACATACCTCTGCCATCCAGATTTATAGTCAAATCAATGGCGGTTTCCCTTGTCTCACGAATAATTTTTCCTGTACGCATATTAACTCTGCTCCTCCACAAAGGCCTGTACAGCCTTAAATACAGCATCATTTTCCTCACGGTTGCCCATGGATATTCTCAGGGCATTTTCCAGCAGAGGGGCCTTGCCAAAGCTTCTTATACCAATGCCCCGCCCCTCCAGATATTCATTCAGCTCCACGGCCTTATCATACTTTACCAGAATGAAGTTGGTATTGGAGGGGAATACCCGGAAGCCCTTCAGGGTACCGTACTGGCCCTCCATGCGCTTGCGCTCCCCAATAGCCATCTGAATTCTTGGTACAAATTCATCCCGCATCTGGAATACGGTATCGGCCGTAACCAGGGTCAATACATTCATATGATAGGGCATAAATGCCTTGGCAATCATGGCGGTCAATGGGGCAGCCGCCAGCATATAGCCACAGCGGCAGGCCGCCAGTCCATAAGCCTTGGAGAAGGTTCTGGCTATAATCATATTAGGATATTTCTTCATTAATTCCACGGCAGTCTGCCCCTGGAACTCAATATAGGCCTCATCCACCAAAAAGGCGCAGCTGGTATGGCTGGCAATATATTCAATATCCTCCAGGGAAGTAAAGCTGCCGGTTGGATTATTTGGATTGCAGATTACGCAAAGAGAAGCCTTGCTTTCATTTACCACATTAACAAATTCCTTTACATCAAGGCTGTAATCCGTTTCACTTAAATTTACAGGGACAGCCTCGGCCTCAGCCGCCTTGGCATAAATGTGATACATGGAAAAGGAGGGCTGGGGAAAAACAATTTTTCTGCCACGGCCGCCAAAGCAATAGAAAATCTTCTCAATAATCTCACTGGAACCATTACCCAATAGAACATTTTCTACACCAAGGCCAAAATTCCTGCCAATAGCCTCCATGAGCATTTCCATATCCTCATTTGGATACCGGTTAAAGGCCACCCGGGAAAGACGGCTCATCACCCGCTCCTCCACCAATGGGGGCAGGTTCATACCACTTTCATTGGCGTTAACCTTAATATTCCAGTCCCGCTCCACCACATCGTAGGATGGCATTTCTGCCAATTTGTTTCTATATTTAAGCTTTGCCATTGTATTTCCTCCACATATAGCTGTTTAATCACTCATCTATCCTTCTGATACGAATGGCATTGGCATGGGCCTGCAGCCCCTCTGCCTCGGCCAGACGGATAATATCATCACTGACACGGCTCAGCTCTGGCTGAGTATAGGATATGAGGCTGGTACGCTTCATCAAGGTTTCCACATTCAGCACAGAATAGTAGCGGGCCGTACCACCGGTGGGCAGCACGTGATTTGGTCCCGCAAAAGAGTCCCCCAGGGGCTCCGGGGAATAGGCCCCAAGGAATACGGCTCCCGCATGACGCACATAGGGCAGAAGCTGGAAGGGCTCCCTGGTAAGGATTTCCATGTGCTCCGGTGCAGATACATTGGCCAGCTCAATGGCCTGCATAATGTCCTCAGCCACAATAATAAGGCCATTCTTATCCAGGGAAGCCCGGGCAATCTCCTGGCGGGGCAGCTGCTGCAGCTGCTTTTCGGCCTCGGACGCCACCTGTTCAGCCAGTTCATTGCTGTCTGTAATGACAATGCTGGAGGCCAGCATATCATGCTCCGCCTGGCTAAGCATATCCGCCGCCGTATAGGCCGGATCAGTCGTTTCATCGGCCACAATCAGGATTTCACTTGGACCTGCCAGCATATCAATATCACAGTGGCCATATACGGCTTTTTTGGCCAGGGTCACAAAGATATTCCCCGGACCGGTGATCTTGTCCACCCTTGGTATGGTTTCCGTACCAAAGGCCATGGCGGCAATGGCCTGGGCCCCGCCAATCTTAAAGATTTTGGATACCCCTGCTTCCTTGGCGGCCACTAATACATAAGGATTAATTTTGCCATCCTTTGGCGGCACCATCATAATGATTTCCCCCACCCCGGCTACAGCGGCAGGAACGGCGTTCATTATTACGGAGGAAGGATATGCAGCCGTGCCTCCCGGCACATAAATACCAACCCTGTCCAAGGGAATAACCGACTGCCCCAGCAGGGAGCCCTGCCCCCGATAGGTCATCCAGGAATTAGGCTTCTGCTCCTGATGATATTGGCGGACATTGGCTGCAGCCCGTTTCATGGCTTCCACTATTTCAGGGTCAGCAGCCTTGTATGCAGCTTCATATTCATCCTCAGTTACCAGGAATTCCCCTGCCGTAAATTCAGTACGGTCAATAAGCTTGGTGTATTTTATTACGGCCTTGTCGCCATCGCGACGCACCTCATTCACAATCATGTCCACGATTTCGGCAGCAGTCATATCCCTGCCAAACAATTTTTTATTTGCCTCACGGATTTTGGGATTAAGCTCCACCTGGTCAAAGGCCGGCTTTTTCAGCAGCTTTTCTACCTCAATTAATCCTTTTTCTCTAACCTTTACTATCTGCATTACAGTCCCTCCAAAATTACTGGGCCATTGCCAATATTTTACGCAAATCCTCAGTCAGCTGATGAATGCGGTCAAATTTCAATTTAAAGCTCACTCTGTTACAAATGAGGCGGGCCGTGGCCTCCATTATAAATGCAATTTCCTCCAGATTATTTTCCCGAAGGGTGGTCCCCGTCTCCACTATATCCACGATGCTCTCAGACAGCCCTACTATAGGCCCCAGCTCAATGGAGCCGTTCAGCTTGATGAACTCCATCTGCATCCCCTTGCTGTTAAAGAATTCCTCGGCAATATGTGGAAACTTGGTAGCCACTCTGGTATGGGCGTAGTCCGTCAGCTTTCCTCGCTTATTATTCTTATCCACAGCCATCATCAAATGGCACTTACCAAAGCCTAAATCCAGCAGCTCATAAACATCCTTGCCGGATTCCAGCAGAACATCCTTGCCGATAACTCCAATATCGGCAGCTCCGTATTCCACATAGGTAGGTACATCCGCCGTCTTGCTGATGATAAACCGGATTTTCTTTTCCTCGTTGGTGTCGTAAACAATGTATTTCAACTCACATTTGTTGAAATTGCCTTCAAGGTAGCCTTTGGTTCCGTGAATGACTATATCTCGTCCCGGGTCTCCGGAAACCGCAATATATGAGAAATTTCCGTGGCTTCCGTCGGAGAAAATTACAAGGGCGGATTGGTTGTCAAAAACCTCGCTGTTTGTGTGATAGAAACATTTATCCCTTGCTTCCAAAACATTTTTAAACTTTTCTGTCTCTTCCGGATGTTCTTTGAGATATTCGTTTAAAACAGGATCTTCTTTTTCTTTGCAATAACAATCCACTCTGTCACACTGAGAGCATTTTTCAGGATAATCTTTTGGGTTGTTGCCGAATTTGGTGCTACCGTAGGAGATGATTT
>NZ_CAMYWM010000046.1 GCF_947302755.1 uncultured Anaerovibrio sp. | reverse complement strand
TGCTTCGTCTTACGGCCAATGGCAATTTCCGTGGTAAGAAGTGCAAAGCCGAAGGTCAGCAGTAAAATAAGATAAATAAGTAAAAAAAGTCCGCCGCCATCCTTGGCAGCGAGGTAAGGGAATCTCCAGATATTACCAAGGCCTACTGCAGAACCGGCAGCGGCCAGAACAAATCCAAAGGATCCACCAAAAGATTTTCTTGATTCCATAATCAAAACCTCTCTCCTTTTTAGTGTACGAGCGTAATTATATCACACTAAAAATAAAAAGTGAAGCAAATTTAAGGGGATGTGTGTAAACCTGTAACATAATTTGAAACAGAATACAGTTTCATAATAACTAGTATTTATGCACTTTTTGCCGCAATTATAAATAAAAAATGAAAAAATACGAAACAAATATGTGTACAATACACAAAGAAGTATAGTATAAAAGGTGTACATTAGGCCAATGTGAATAGACGTTAAATAAAATAAACCGAGATTACCTTTGGTAAAAGTAATTTCGGTTTATTTTATTAAAAATATTGAGCTTCAGACGGTGAAAAAACAGGCTATTGGAAATACCCCTGCTCCTTTAGATGGTTTTTTAAATTTTCTGCAAAGGACGGAATGGAGGTGGGCCGAAGGTGAATGTTGTAACCAACGTACATTGGCGGCGTGGCAAAGCGTGGCATAATCTTTACCCGCATTTGCTTTTCTACATTATAAAAAAACAGATTGTAGCTAAAATTAGGCCGCTTAAAATAGTTTTTCATAAAGGTTACGGTTTCCTTTATTAGGTCAGCCAATAAATTAAGGCTCTCCTCCCGTGGGGTAAGGGCCGCCTGCTCTGTTTCAAGGCCTGCATAGGCTTCATCATGCAATACCAGATTGTATTCGGAGAAGCCGATCCGGGGATTGGTGGAGGTATTCAGCTCCACCCCCTGTCTCTCATATATTTTCAGTCCCTCAAATTCCACCGGGTCAAACATCAGCTCCGGATCAAGCTCCGGATACCCCACAAGCTGCATATGGGGATGCTGAATGGTTCCGCCGGACATGGGACCGAAATTTTTGAAGAAAATTACTGAGCGGTATTTGCCGCAATTCAGCATCTCTATCCAATGCTTTACCCCCATATGAATTACCCGACGCATCTGCTCCTTGGGATAATCGGGGATATCCGATTTACATTGGTCAGTTTCAATAAGCACCAACTGATCGGAGGGCTCCATGACGTTATATTTGTTTTTTAATAGTATGATATTGTCATCGGTGTCAATAATATTCACCAGATGCTCAACGTCACAAAAGGGGCAGTCAATGGTGTTGGCGATCCCCTGTATGGTCCGCGGCTTCTTTACCCCAATGGTGGTGTTGAAGTTAATTATGTTGATTTCCATTTATAGACTCCTCGCGTGCTTGCAGTCTATGACTGTAAGTGATATAATTTTTTAGCATGGCTTATTATGCCATAACAGAAGAATTTACCAGCTACACCTATTATTAAAGCACAATATTGGGGTGGCGTACAACTATTTTATTACCTATGAGGGTGTGAGCAAAATTAGTACTCAGGATGTTTCTGAAAATAATAAAGATAATAAGGGTGAGTCTCTGCTGAAGGGGACCCTGATATTGACCGTGGCCGGTATTGTAGTAAAGGTAATTGGCTCCTTGAACTGGATTTTTGTCTCCCGTATTTTAGGGGGCGAAGGTATCGGCTTGTATCAGATGGCCTTTCCAATCTATTTTTTTGCTTTAAGTGTTTCGACAGCCGGCGTGCCGGTGGCGATTTCCATTATTACCGCTGAGCGGGTGGCCCTGAAGGATATTTTGGGGGCAAAGCGGGTTTTTAAGGTATCCATGTCCCTGATGTTTGTAACGGGTATTTTGTTTTCCCTGCTGACTTACTTTGGGGCCCAGTGGCTTATTGATTTCCATTTCATTCGTGATGCCCGGGCCTACTGGTCGGTAGTAGCTTTGGCACCGGCTATTTTCTTTGTTACCCTGCTGGCCAGCTCTCGGGGTTATCTTCAGGGCTGGCAGCGCATGACTCCAACGGCAGTGTCCCAGATTGTGGAGCAGATTTTCCGGGTGGTTACCATGATTATGTTTGCCAGCCTGTTTCTGCCCTATGGCCTGGATTTTGCGGCAGCGGGAGCCAGCCTGGGGGCCTTTGCCGGTGCGGTAACGGGCCTCATCGTTTTGGTATATTTCCACTGGAAGCTGGAACGGGACATTGTCAGCGAATTTGGTCATGATTTGCAGCCCCTGCCCGAAACGGCAAAAACCTCCAATTGGGGGATCATCAAGCGGATTTTCGCCCTGTCTCTGCCGGTATCCGCCGCCAGTATAATGCTGCCGGTGGTATCCAATCTGGATTTGGCAATTGTGCCACAGCGGCTGGAGGTAGCCGGATATAGTGTCAATGAGGCTACGGAGTTGTTTGGTTATTTGACTGGTATGGCCGTTCCCCTGGTTAATTTGGCCACCATTATAACGGCCTCCCTGGCGGTAAGCCTGGTACCGGCCATTTCCAAGGCCCGGGCCCTGCAGGATGCCAACCTGGTATTCAGCCAGACTGCCTCGGGAATTCGGATTTCCAATGCGGTTTGTTTTCCGGCCTTTGTAGTGGTATTTGTCTTGGCAACGCCAATTGCTTCATTAATTTATAATGCACCAAATGCTGGGCCCGCCATTATGGTGTCGGCGGTAAGTATTGTTTTGCTGGGGCTTCATCAGGTGTCCACGGCAGTGCTTCAAGGCCTGGGGCATCCGTCCATTCCGATGATTAACATGATAGTGGCGGCAGTGGCCAAGGTGGTATTGAACTGGGTGCTGGTAGCCAAGCCCTGGCTGGGGATTATGGGTGCCGCCTGGGCAACGGCAGCTGATACCGGTGTGGCCGCAATTATAAATTTATTCTTTATATATAAATATATAGGCTATCGTATGGAGCTGGCCCAGCTGTTGAAAACTATCGTGGCGGCAGCCGTTATGGCGGCGTCGGTGTGGTATTTCTATGATTATACCCTGATCCTGTGGGGAAGCAATATAATTTCGACCCTGGGGGCCTGTCTGCTGGGCTGTGTGGTATATCTTACCGTATTGCTGCTGATTGGCGGGATGATGGAGGATGATATGGCCCGCATTCCAATGATTGGTCGCTTTGGCATTAAAGCCATGCATAAGCTTGGCGTATACAAAGACTAATTCTTTTGGTTACATTTTATCCTTACAGAAAGGCTGTATTTTATAATGAAGAAACTGGTTTTGGTATATAATCCGGTATCCGGCAAGGCCGTTTTTAAGAAACGTCTTGATGAAATTATATATAAGCTGCAAAGTCGGGGCTGTATGGTAATTCCCTATCGGACGACGCCGGAAAATAAGGACCTGGTGGATTTTATAAAGCTGGCAGCACCTGATGGTATTATTGCCGCCGGCGGGGATGGTACTGTACATGAAATCGTAAATCTGATTATGAGGGAGAACCTAAAGCTGCCCATGGGTATTATTGGCACCGGTACCTCCAATGATTTTGCCACCTATCTGCGCCTGGATACCGATGAATATTTTGATCGCATTGCCTCGGGGCATACGATGAAAATTGATCTGGGCAAGGTGGGGGATACCTATTTTATTAATGTGGCCAGTGCCGGTATGGTGACCTCCATTGCCCATGAGGTGGATACCCGCCTGAAGAATGCCTTTGGGAAAATGGCCTACTATGTGCATGGGCTGAAAACCCTGCCCCAATTTCGGGCCTTTGACCTGACGGTGCGCACGGAAACCGAGGAATTTCACGAGAAGGCATTTCTCTTTTTGGTGGTTAATTCCAGCGTGGTGGCCAGCTTCAAAAATGCGGCGGTTCAGGCCAGTGTACAGGATGGGGTGCTGGATCTGATTATTATGAAGCAGTGCAACGTGGCGGATTTGATGATTGTTACCACCGAGCTGTTGGCCGGGAAGGATATTTCCCAGCGCAAGGAGGTTATTTATCGTCAGGCCTCTACCTTTGAGGTGGAGTGCTCCGAGGAGCTTACCAGCGATATTGATGGTGAGGTTGGGCCGAAGCTGCCCTTGAAGATTGAAACTGTACCCCAGGTATTGGATATCTTTTATTAATAGAATTTTAGGCGATTTGCTCCAGTTTCTTAGTATGGAAGGAGGCCCCCAGTGGTTGAGGGTGCCGGGACTGGGTGGTGAAGCATAAGGAGTAAAAAAGGGACTGCCGAGGCAGTCCCTTTAATGTAATTTGGTACAACAATTCATTTGTTGGCATGCGTTGACCTACTCCCCAGGGCTACAGCCAAGGGCTTTACGGCACCTATGGTAAGTAGTATGTGGATTAGGCCTGCGGCAAATCCTTCACCCAGCCCTTAAAGGCCTTGATAATGTTGCCGGCAGGCATGGCGGCCAGCTGCTCATCTGTAAGGTCAGCCGGAATAAGGGGGGCCAGGGTAGCAGCAGTAGCCAAGAATTCCTCCAGGGTCATGCCATCCAACAGGCCCTTTACGATTTCATAGGCCTCCTGGGGGCTCTTGGCCTCACTGAGCTTCTGGAGCATCTCCGGATTTTGCATAATGGCAGCACCTATCTGCATAAATTTTTCTGGTATCATTATTATCACATTCCTTTTATCATATTCCGTCCTCTGTATCGTTCCGAACGGTACATTTCCTTCCATATTATACCAAAGAAACAGGTATATTGGTACCTGCCGAAAAAAATTTTTATTTTGTGATGAATGTTGGAGCTTATTATGAAAAAAATTCTTTGGCTGGCCTTTAATGCCAAATTTTCCCATACCTCCCTGACCGTTCGGTATCTGCGTCAGGCGGCGGCCCAACTTAATATTGAGTCGGACATTTTGGAGCTGACCATCAATAATTATGTGCCGGATATTCTCAGTGAAATATATGCTCACCAGCCGGATATTATCGGTATTGCCTGCTATATATGGAACATTGAATTAGTAAAACATATTCTCCCACTGGTGAGGAAGGTTTTGCCCAATACCCTGATTATTTGCGGTGGCCCGGAGGTATCCTATGGCGTGGCCGAATTTATGGAGGCACAGCCCGCAGTGGATTTTGTAATTCGGGGAGAGGGCGAGGAGGCTATATGCGAGCTGTTGGAGCTCCTTATTAATCAGCAGGCTGTTAATAAGGATCGAAGGCTTACGGCTGTCCCGATAAATCCCGGCATTGCCTGGCGGGAAGGGGCCCTGGAGACGGGCTCCGGGGCGGTAATTCACGAAGGACAGGCGGTAACGGTTATGGATAAGCTTGAACCTTCTGTACTGAGGCTCCCCTTTCCGTATATTGAGGCGGAAATGGCGGAAATCAGGGAGAAAATTCTTTACTATGAAACCTCCCGGGGCTGCCCCTTTTCCTGCGCCTATTGCCTGTCCTGTGCTACAGCCGGGGTTCGCTACCGGCTCCTGGCGGAGGTCTTGGGGGAGCTGGACTTTTTTGTGGCCCATGACGTGCGTCAGGTAAAATTTGTGGACCGGACCTTTAACGCCAAAAAGGCCCATTTCCTGCCCATAATCCAATATATCAGGAATTTGCCTCCGGCCTGCCGCACCAATTTTCATTTTGAGGTGGCCGTGGATTATCTTGATGGGGAAACCATCGCGCTGCTGCAATCCATGCCCAGGGGCCGGGTGCAGCTGGAAATCGGGGTTCAGACCACCAATAAAGCGGTTTTGAGGCGCATTTCCCGGGTAAATCACTGGGAGGATATTTGCCGCAATATAAAGGCCCTGCAGAAGAACCATAATATGCATATTCATACGGATTTGATCATCGGCCTCCCCGGAGAGGATTTGGCCTCCTTTGGCCGCTCCTTTAACGATTTGTACCGCCTGCACACGGATATGCTGCAGCTGGGCTTTTTGAAATTTCTAAAGGGCTCCGCCATGATGGATATGGTGGCGGACTATCACTATGAATATATGGATATTGGTCCCTACGAGGTATTGTCCAATGCTGTGCTGGACTATGGGGAAATTCGTTGGCTCCATATTTTTGAGCAGGTGTTTGAGCTGTATTATAATGGGGGCCGCTGCCTGAGGGCCACGGAATATCTGATTGAGCACTTCTTTGGCGGGGATGCCTTCCAGTTCTATTCCCGCTTTACCGATTATTGGGAAAAGCTGGGAAATCATAGGCGGGCCGTCAGTGCCAAACAGCTTTATGGTTATCTGTGGGAGTTCTTTGAAATGGTTTTAAAGGCCGATGTGGGCAATGGTCCGCCGGCTGGCGCAATAGATTGGTCGGCAGAGACCCACCGGGATAAGTCGGGCCAGAACCATCGGGATAGGTCGGCCCAGACCCATCGCCTCATTATGGACAATCTCATGCGGTTTGACGCCCTTACGGCAGACAGCGGCCAGAACCGGCCTGACTTCCTGCATTGGAACAGGGAAAAATATCAAGCGCAGACAGCGGCCTTTTGGCGGGATAAGCTGCCCAATGGCCAGGGGGCTTCTGCTGTTCTTGAGGGATTTAAATTCACCAACTGGCGTGAGCTGAACAAAAAATACCATATCGAGATATTTGATGTCCCACAGTCCAAGGCCCTGCTGTTTATTTACGAGAGACGGGTATTTGACCGGGTAATGGAGCTTAATCTGACGTTACAAGTCAAGAAAACTGATTAGTTTTCATCTTATCGCGGGCAGTAGACCTGACTTCTATAAGTCGGGGAGGAATGCCCACTCCTTCCTTTAAAAAAATACAATAGATTTCACAACTACCGCAGGGACTGCGGAAAGTTACGCCTGTGGAGAGTGTGTAAGACGAATATATTCCCTTTGGAATATATCGCAGTTCTCGACGAATCAGGAAGCTTCCACTTCTATAAGTGGGGGAGTTCACTAATAACAACAATGGAGGATTCAAAGAGAAGGACGCCATGGCTTTTGCCACTGCTGCTACAGGTGGTGCCGCTGGAGCATTGACAGCAGCTAAGGAATTGGCTACATATATGATCCTAATACAGGGAAAGTATATAAGGATGGTTCAGACGGCAAAGCCCAGGATGCTGGCAGTGACAGTAAGAATGAAATTCCTTCGGGTTCCTCAACCGGGGATACGAAAGGGGAATTATCAGCCACAGGATATGGCCGAAAAGATGAATAAGGCCAAAAACAAGGAGGATGATAAGGCAGAAGACAAGGCAAATGAGGCATCTGAGCAGACTGTTGGTAATGGTGATACAGCTACCGGAGCCAGTGAGCAAAGTGCTAATACTGACACCGCTGCCGGAAGCATAAGACAGAATGCTCCGCAAGCTGCATCCGGCGGCAATAGTGGCGGTCCAAGTGGGCCAAGTCAAAGTCAGTCAAACCGTTCAGGCAGTGGTGGAGGCGGCCGAGCCGCTTACCTTGCCAAGGCGTTGTTGATGTCTACCTCGGCAGGGAGTATTATAGAAGCCTACGGTAAGGGCAGAAACTTGGCTGGCGGTTTTGACAAAGCTATTCATGGGGAAACCAGAGAACAAGAAACACAACCGCAATTACAACAAGTTGTTTCACAAGTCGCCCAAATTCATGAGGCAATTACTTTATTGGGGCAGGACTATTATAATAGGCAGACTCAACAGCCTAACAATAATGGGAATGACGATGAACATTCCCGTGATTAAAACAAAGGAGGATAGCCTTCATTGGCTATCCTCTTTAATTTGAGTAGAAAATAGATATTTGTTATAATGCAACATAAGAGGCATTGATGTCATCGGTTCCTTCCCATCCTTTATGGGGAGGTGATGCTATGAGCAAATACGAAAAGCTATCCTTGTTGATAGCCCTGCTAAATCTCTTAGTATCATTTCTAGGGTTTTTCAGAAAGTAATCTTCTGTAAGTAAAAACGGAACCGGTTGTGTGCCGGTTCCTAAACGATTTATTTCGGAGGGAGCTGATGGTGCAAACATCAACTGCCTCTTTTCTTATACTTATTTTATCACTAATAGAGTACGTTGGCAATTATCTGGTAATCCCTTTATCCTTTTTCTGCTCATTATAAAGTCTATTTTGTAATCCAGCAACCTGTGCTTTCAAATCGTTAATTTCAGATTTTAAATCATCCATTTGGGCAGCTCGATTATTAAGGGATCTAATAACTTCATTAAATCTCCCAGTTTCCCAATCTCTCATTTCAGAAACCATCTGAAGGAGAGTGAGGCTTGCATTCAGGCTAGAATCCGCAGCTTTAGCAGCCTCTCGTGCTTCACCAGCTGCTCTAAAAGAAAAAGTATCAGCAAAATCACCCATATCTATCATCCTTTCTTATTATCGTGTTAATTATCAATATTTTAAATTACTCTTTTTGTATACTTTACTTCGATGTTCTATGTGTATAGCTAAAACAATGTATTTATCATCTTTAATTTTTGCAACAATTCTAAAATTTTCAACCCTATATCTCCATAAACCACCTAAATTTCCTGTCAAAGGTTCACATAGGGGATTTGCCAGGGTAGTATTTTGCAAGTTCTGCTTGATTTAGATCAAATGTAAATAATAATCTTTTCATACTAACTCCATCAACTTACAGCCTCTAAAATAGTTTTCCTACAAGATTCTTCACCTTCCTCATCAATCCAAATAGCATCTAATAAGAAATTTTTTATTAATGAGGATAATTCAACACCTCTTTTTTGTCGTTCAGGAGGGAATTTGGACCAATGGGCGAAATTTTATCGTTTATACTATACCGAAATATTATACTAACCATAAGAAAATTGTACTATTTTACAAAATGAAGCAATGAATTTATATTTAGGAGGTGTGTAGTATGGAATTATCCCATGAAATGAAAGAGATGGTATTTCAGCCAGTTTCTATGTCATCATTATTTAAAAAGTATGGTCTGCTAATTGGCTTTATGGCAATGGCCGCTATCTTTATGCTGCCAACCCCGGCGGACCTTACCACAGCCGGGCATCGTATGCTGGGGATATTGGTATTTGCGGTTATTATCTGGATTACAGAAACGGTATCATATCCAGTCAGTGCCACTATTATCGCCACTTTAATGCTTCTGTGTCTGGGCCTGTCCCCGAACCCGCAGGACCCCACAGCTCTTATGGGTACATCCAGCGCAATTAAAACAGCTTTTACGGGAATTAGCGCCAGCGGAACGGTTCTGGTAGGGGCGGCCCTGTTTTTGGCAGCCGGCATGATGCACACGGGACTGGACAAGCGGATAGCCCTGTTTGTTCTGTCCAAGGTGGGAGCAAAGACCAACAGGATTTTGGCAGGTATGATTTTTGTAGGCTTTGTACTGGCCTTCTTCGTTCCTAGTACCACAGCCCGTGTAGGCTGTATAGTCCCAATCGTTCTCGGTATTATCGCTGCCTTTAAGATGGAGCGGAACAGCCGCTTTGCCGCCCTTTTGATGATTGCCACAGTGCATGCGGCCAGTATCTGGAATATCGGTATCAAGACAGCAGCGGCCCAGAACATGGTAGCCCTTGGATTTATCGACAAGCAGCTGGGAGCCAACATTACCTGGACTGAGTGGTTTATCGCAGCGGCCCCTTATGCCGCCATTATGTCTGTAGTTCTATATTTTCTTTGCTGGAAGATTTTGCCACCGGAGATGAACGAGGTGGCTGGCGGGGATGCCACAGTTAAGGAGGCGCGGAAGGAATTGGGTCCAATGAAGACCTCTGAGAAGAAGCTGATGCTGATTTCCATTGGCTTGCTGTTCCTCTGGGTAACAGAAAAAATCCTTCATCCGTTGGATACCACCACCTCCACAGTAATCGCCATTACATTAATGTTTATGCCGGGAATCGGTATAATGACCTGGAAGGAAGCACAGTCCCGTATTTCCTGGGGTACCTTGGTACTGTTCGGCATTGGTATCAGTATGGGTTCTGCCCTGCTGTCAACCCAGGCAGCCTCCTGGTTGGCCAATCAGCTCTCCATGGGCTTTGGCCTGGCCGGTATGAGCTTATTTATGGTATTTGCCATTTTGGCTCTGTTCCTTATCGTTGTACATATAGGCTTTGCCAGTGCCACAGCTGTAGCCTCCTCCATGATTCCAATAATGATCGCAGTGCTGCAGGGCTTGGATAATCCTTTGCTGAATATTGTGGGCATTACCATGGTATTGCAGTTTGTAGTCAGCTTCGGCTTTATTTTGCCGGTTAATTCCCCACAGGGTATTTTGGCCTTTGCTACTGAGACCTTTACGGCCAAGGATTGCATCAAGGTTGGCTTGCCAATTACCATTATCGGTTACCTGCTGTTGTTGTTATTCTCACAGACTTATTGGAGGTTCTTGGGGATTTTCTGATAAGTATACAACCCAAAAAATAAAATAGGTTTTATTCCTAAAGGGGAGGAAGCTGGGCTTTCTCCCTTTAGTTAATTGAATTGCACTGTTGCAAATGATAGAATAAAAGCTGGTAGGAAGGCAGGCTTTTGTACAGGAAAGGGTGATGATAGATGCTGCGTACAGTGATAGTTGATGACGAGCAGCCTATTTGCGATGATATTGCGTATTTGCTGGAGGCCCATCCGGAGGTTCAGGTGGTGGCCACCTTCCAACAAAGTCAGCAGGCCTTGGCTTATCTGCAGCAAAATCCCTGCGACCTCCTATTTTTGGATATAAAAATGCCGGGTATGAGCGGACTGGAATTTGCCGAGTGTTTGAGCACCTTAAAATTAAATATTATGATTATTTTTGTCACAGCTTATGAGGAATATGCCCTGCCGGCCTTTGAAACCTCTGCAGTGGCCTATCTTACCAAGCCATTGGGACAGGCGAGGCTCACCAAGGCTCTAAAAAAGGTGCAGTCTCTCTTTTCTTTGGTTGAAAATAATGAATCAACGGGGCGGGTCGTGTCTGCTGCAGAGACACATCATTATCATCCCATAAGTGTGCAAAAGGGTGAGGCACTGGTTCCTGTTCAGCAGCGGGATATTCTGCTGGCCTATGTTAAGGAAAAACTGGTTTTCCTGCGTACTGGGGAGGGGGATTTTCAGCTGTCCATGACCTTGGCGGAATTGGAGGAGCTGTTGGATCCGGAGCTGTTTTTGCGGGTCCATCGGCAATATATAGTGAACACTGAGGCTATAGTCAAGGTTATTCCCTGGTTCCACGGCTCTTACGTTTTGAATTTGAGAGATGGAGCTGGTACGGAAATACCAGTCAGCCGCAAGCATATATCAGAGGTACGACAGGTCTTGGGAATCAAGTGAGATTGAGATACCAGGGGGATTGGAAGTGATATCATGGAGTTATTGTTTGATTTACTGGGAGATGTGTGCATTTCCACGATAGCAGCCTATTTGTTGGGGCGTAATCGCAAGGCCATGACCATGGCCACGAAACCAGTGACGTGGAAGTCCTGGGCGGTATTTACGACAGTATTTTCATTGTTATCCATCATTTCATCATATTATGGCACCCGTCTGGAGGGGGCTCTGGCCAGTACCCGTATAGTGGGAACCCTTATGGGAGGCATAATTGGCGGTCCCTGGGTAGGAGCCAGCGTGGGATTGATTGGTGCCCTTCATCGTTACAGTCTGGGAGGCTTTACCGCCTCCTCCTGTGCGGTGGCTACCTTTATGGTGGGGATTATGGCTGGCTTGCTGCGGCAAAGGGTGGGCTTCCATCGGTTGGATTGGCGTATGGCGGCGGGGATGGCTTTGATGGCAGAGCTTATTCAAAAGGGATTGACCCTGGCCTTTGCCAAGCCCTTTGAGGCGGCCCTGGCCTTTGAGAAAGCTGCAGCAATTCCTACCACCATGGTAACAATAGTAGGAACCACCCTGTTTGTAATGATTTTAAAGGATATGCAGCTCCAATCCGAGCTGAGCGGAGCACGATCGGCTCACTTGGCCCTGTCCATAGCCGGGAAGACCTTGAAATGGCTGCGGTCAGGACTGTCCAATGACAGTGCCCAAAGGGTGGTGGAGCTGATTTACCATCTGACCAAGGTGGATGCCGTTTCCATAACAGATGACAAGAAGATTTTGGCCTTTATCGGCGTAAGCAATGACCATCATTTGCCAGGAGGGAAAATTTTATCTCCGGCTACCACGGAAGCCCTTACTACAAGGGAAATTGTGGTATTTCAGGATGGGGCCCAATGTCCGGAGCCACATTGCCCCCTGGTGTGTGGCGTAGTGGCACCCTTAATGCCCAAGGACAAGGCTGTAGGCACCTTAAAGCTGTATCGGAGCCACAAAAACAGCCTGTCAATGTCTGAGGTGCAGCTGGTAAAGGATTTGGCCCAGTTCCTGTCCCGTCAGCTGGCTATTCATGAGCTGGATCAGCAGAAGACATTGGCGGAACGGGCGGAATTAAAGGCCTTGCGGGCCCAGATAAATCCACATTTCCTATTCAACACTTTATCCAATATAATGTCTTTCTGCCGAACGGCACCGGACACGGCCCGTATGCTGCTGGAGGAGCTGTCGGAAATGCTCCATTTCAGCTTTGCCAAGCATGAGGACAAGGTGACGGTGGAGGAGGAATTCTCCAGTGTAGCCGCCTATATTGAGATTTTAAAGGTTCGCTTTGGTTCACGCTTATCGGTAAATCTTGACGTGAATCCTGCCATAGAAGCATACCTGTTACCAACCTTTTCCCTGCAGCCTATAGTAGAGAATGCCCTGCTGCATGGGCTGTTTTCCAAACCGGCTGACTGCCAGCTGGATATCAGCATTAAGGCTGAGGCTGATAAGCTGGTGGTGCGGGTGGCGGATAATGGCATTGGCATGACAGAGGAGGAGCGGCAGAAGCTGATGGAGGATAAGACTGGGGGCATTGGATTATCCAATGTGCGTCATCGCATTGCCAGCCTGTATTCCGGCCGGGGCAGCTTGGAGCTTCATTCCCAAAAGGGTGAAGGTACCGAAGTTATCTATAAAATTCCATTGGAGAGAAAATAATTTATGACTGACTCAGTATACAATACATTTTCTGAATACTTGATAAATCGCTATGGGGAGAAGACTTATAAATTGCCCATAGCCCTTAATCCATCATATATTGATGATAATGGGGTGACGCAAAGCTGGACCTGTCCCAACAGGGATGGAAGCCGGGGCGTGGGGGGGTGTAGCTTTTGCGGGGAAATTGGCGCAGGGTACGAAAATCTCCCGGCGGAAATGAGCATTACGGAGCAAATAGCTGCCAACAAGGCCCATATCGTACCCAAATACAAGGCCACTAAGTTTATTCCTTATTTTCAAAATTTCACCAATACCTATATGCCCCTGGAGCAATTTGCAGGCTTCTTGCAGGAAGCGGCCCAGGCGGAGGGGGTAGTGGCGGTATATATTGCCACCAGGCCCGATTGTGTACGGGAGGATTATTTGCAGGTAATGCAGGATATGGCCCGTAAATACAATATAGATATTTGTGTGGAGCTGGGGCTTCAGACGGTAAATTACCATACCTTGGATAAAATCAACCGGGGCCACAGTCTGGCGGAATTTATTGACGCTGTTTTACGGGTAAAAAAATATGGGCTGCAGACCTGTGCCCATTTAATCCTGAATTTGCCCTGGGATACGGATCGGGATGCCAGGGAGGCGGCCCATATAATGTCGGCTCTCCGGCTGGATCAGGTAAAGCTCCATGCTCTTTACATCGTAAATGGTACGGTCATGGCGAAGCAGTACGAAAAGGGGGAGCTGGAGCTTATTGGCCGGGACGAATACCAAAGGCGGGTAATTCTCTTTTTGCGCCATCTGTCTCCGGATATTGTGTTGCAGCGGCTAATAGGCCGGGCCCCGGCGGAAAACACCCTGTTTAGCAACTGGTCCACCGGCTGGTTCAAAATCCGTGACGGCATTATCCGCCAGATGGAGGAACAGGGCCTTAGGCAGGGGGATTGCTGTGATTACTTGAACGGTGCCGCCCTGAAACAATTCAGCGGCTAAGGGGCAGCCGCATTCAGGGAGAGCATAAGGCTCCAACTGAATGGGGCTTTTTTATTCGCTGCTAAGAGGGGCTGGTGCTCCGTTCCTTTATTCGTTGTTAAGAGGGGCTGGTGCTCCGTTCCTTGAGGTGGAGGTTAAACCGCCCTTCGCCCTGGGTAGAATTCAACTAAATTCAGATGGAGTTATAGCTCCACCTGAATAAGTTATCATTTTATGGCCCAGCGCAGCTTGGTGGAGTGGGCCCGGCTGTTGTTATAGCATTCCTCCCTGCTGGGACGGATAACCTGGGGGGCAATATCACGATATATACCCGCCCGTTTTAGAGACTGAAAGGCTTTTTTTACGATGCGGTCCTCCCCGGAATGGAAGGTGAGAATGGCTGCCCGGCCGCCCTCCCGCAGGGCATCAGGCAGCTTTTCCATGAATTCGTAGAGAACCTCAAATTCGTGGTTTACATCAATGCGCAGGGCCTGGAACACTCTGGCACTGGATTTTCTTATGGCCAGCTCTCGGTCCTCCTTGGGCATTTTGATCCTTTGCAGGGCCTTGACAATTTCTTCGTGCAGGGCCCGGGTGGTGGCTATTTTGATGCCCCGTTTTAAATCGTTGTATATTTGGCGGGCTATTTCCTCGGCATAGGGCTCGTCGGCGTTTTCGATGAACATGCCCGCCAGCTCATCCCGGCTGACCTCCAGCAGGCGCTGGGCGGCTGTTTGGCCACTTTGGGAATTTAACCGCAAATCCAATGGCCCATCAGCCTTATAGGTGAATCCCCGCTCCGGGTTATCGATTTGCATGGAGGAGACTCCCAGGTCGGCCAACACAAAATCAAAGCCACCTACCTCCTGGGCTAGCTGGTCGATTTCACAAAAATTCATAAGCCGTGGCGTCCAAATATCTTTCCCATAGCCCTCCTGCCGCAGCCGGGCTTCCGTTTTGGCTTCTTCAATGGCATCCACATCGCCACTGTAAAGATGGCCCCTTCCCTGCAGCTGGTCCAGCATAGCCTTGGTGTGTCCACCGTAGCCCAGGGTGCCGTCAAAGCCCTGTTCCCCTGGCTGTATGGCCAATACCTCCAGAATTTCCTTTACCATAATTGGAATATGCATGCCCGCCGGGGTATTTCCCTTGGCCATAACATGCTGTATTTCGTCGCCGTATTTTTCCGGATTTAGTTCCTTATATTTTTCGCTAAATTTTTTGGGATATTTCCCACTGTAGCGAACCCGCCGCTTATGCACCGTTCCCGGCTCCTGAGCCGATATATTTTCCGTCGGATTATTCGTGCTATTTGTGTCCATATTTGCTCCTTCGCTTTACCTTCAAAAATTCCTTGTCTGCTGTCCCCAAAAATTATATCAAAATTTCCCGGGGGGTGGCAATTCGGGGGAGTTTCATCTATATTGGCCGTGCCAGGTCTGTCCTGGAGCTGGAGATCGTCAAGGAAGAAGGGGAGATGGAGGAGGCGGCCCGAGGAGCACTGGCCCAAATCGAGGCAAAGGCTTATCCCGCCCAATTATCCCGGCAGGGGGTGAGGGCGGTATGGAGGTACGGCATTGCCTTCTGTGGAAAAAAGATGTGGCTGGCTCAGGACTGAGGGAACTGTAACCTGCACCCACCTCGGCGACTGGTTCGCCCCCCTTGACTATGCCCAACCCATCGGCTCCCACCAGCTTATGTCCAAGGATGCAGAGAGCCGTGGCAGAATTTGGTTCATAGCCGGGAAGGTGTTCTGACGGAATTTGATAGAAAACTTCGTGCGAAACGGTGTTTCGCACTACGCCCTTACAACGAAATCTAAAGCTCATCTGTTGATTCGCTAAGATTTCGTAGTAAACTTCGTGCGAAACGTTATTCGCACTACGCCCTTACAACGAAATCTAAAGCTCATCTGTATCCTTCGGATTTGATTCGCTAAGATTTCGTAGTAAAAAGGGCCTCCCTGTGCTAGAATTTAGGCATAGGGAGGCTTTTGACTATTATTCAAGGGGGCATGAGGTATGGAAGCATTGGCAGATTATCAGAAGTCTGAGCTGATTGACGGGGTGGTGTATGATATGAGCCCCGCCAATATGAAGCACATCTTCATACAGGGGAATTTGTTCACCATCATCAGGAACTTTCTCAGGGGCAAGCGTTGCAAAGTGATGTTTGAGGCAGAGGTACGTTTCGATGAAAAAAATAAATTTATCCCAGACCTTGCCATTGTCTGCCGGCCTGAGCAGATAAAGAGCAGCTACATCCACGGTGCTCCGGATTTTGTGGCAGAGGTGCTGTCCCGCAGCACCAAGAAGCGTGACCTGACGGTGAAGATGCGCGTTTATGAGAAATACGGGGTCAAGGAATACTGGATCATCGACCCCAAGGCGGAGTCCATTGATGTATATTTGTTGAAGGATGGGAAGCTTGAGCTTGAGGAAACCTACCATAACATATCTGAGGAGGAGTGGGAGGAACTCAGCGAGGAGGACAGAGCCCAGGAGCGGCTATCGCTGAAGCTCAGCCTTTATGATGAACTGGAGATAAAGGTCAAGGAAGTATTTGAAATCTGAAACTTTCCCCTTGGTAATAGCGTCATATGATGATATAATTTTCCCAAGCTGTAATTGCCTCAAATGGAGGCCTATTTAAGGGGGATGATGAAATGTACAGATGTTTATTAATGCTGGTATCGCTGCTGGTGTTTAGCACAGGTATGTGCTTTGCCCAACGGGGGCCGGCGGAGGCTGTGCCGGGCGGCCAGGGAACGGAAATAAAGGAAGCTGATATATTGCCCCATCAGCACACTTCAGCCTGTGAGCTGACAGCTGCTGAGCCGGTACAGATTATCTGTATCCTTGACCGGTCCGGTTCAATGAGACATTTAGCCGGGGACACCATAGGCGGCTATAACTCGTTCCTGGATAAGCAGCGGCAGGAAAAGGGCCGTGCTGAGGTTACCACCGTTTTGTTTGACGACCAATATGAAAAGCTGGTGGATGGCAAGGATATAAAAAAGGTGCCGGAGCTGACCGATAAGGAATATTATGCCAGAGGGATGACCGCCCTGTTGGATGCAGTGGGCAGAACGGTAACAGATACATTTGGCAAAATGAATAAGGAGGGTATTTGCCCTGCCAAACGCCGCGTATTATTTTTCATAATGACTGATGGCAAGGAAAACAACAGCGTGGAATATACCAAGGCAGCTGTAAAGGCAATGATAGAGAAGGCTACCCAGGAGTACAAGTGGAATTTTATCTTTATGGGAGCAAATATCGATTCGGTATCTGAGGCGGCTTCCATCGGTATTACCGCAGACCATGCAGTAAATTTTGACCATAATGGGGCTGGGGTAAGACAATCCTTCGAGCTTATGGATGCGGCAGCCAAGGAAATGAGAGAAGAGGGCAGTGTTGGCGAAGATTGGAAGAGGGCCAATTAAAATCATGAGCGGTGTGCCCTATCGGGCTTTTGTGCTCAGCTCCTTGATTAGATGGCGGATAAATTCCTGACATTTACCGCAGGAGGTGCCAAAACGGAGCTTTTCCTGCAGGTCCTCATAATTGGTATAGCCCGCCTTTATGGCAGCCTCAAGCATGCCATAGGTTATACTTTTGCAATGACAGGCTTCTTTGCTTTTGTTCATGCAGCTTACCTCACTGATTAGTATTTGTTGAATTTGTTCGTTAATAGAGAAAAACCTCGAGTCCCTTA
>NZ_CAMYWM010000045.1 GCF_947302755.1 uncultured Anaerovibrio sp. | reverse complement strand
GAACTGGCAGACGCGCTGGACTTAGGATCCAGTGCCGCAAGGCGTGGAGGTTCGATTCCTCTCGTCCGCACCATAACAATACAATTCAATATAACAAAGGATTTTTTGCCAGTATCGAGTAAGGAAGAAATTCACAGGTGAAGGTGTACTTGATTTGTACATCCAGCAAGGTGAAGGATAAGTGACAAGGATAATGGCAAAAAAGACGAGTTAGCGACGATGATAAAGAGGAGTACCAGTCAGGTATGCCCCAAAGAGAGGAAGGGTAAGGTGAGAGCCTTCCGGGTGTGGGGCTGGGAAGGTAGCTTTGGAGTTTTTCGCCTGAAGGGTGAATATTGCACTACAGTAGGGCGGAACGCAGATACAGCGTTATGTAAAGGAGCTTAAAATCTGTTGGATTTTAAGGAATTTAGGTGGTACCACGAAAGCAGGCACTTTCGTCCTTTATGGATGAAGGTGCTTTTTTAGTTGTCTTCCCCTTATGGGAGGGGGGGCGCGAAGCGCGCGGATGAGGGATAACTCAGGGAGGTTTTGCAAATGGAAGAAAACAATATTCCTAAGGTATATGACCCAAAGTCATTTGAGAAGAAATGGTATGGCTATTGGGAAGAAAATAAGCTGTTTCATGCAGTGGTAGATGACGAGAAGGAGCCTTATAGTATCGTTATTCCGCCACCAAATGTAACTGGTCAGCTGCACATGGGCCATGCGTTGGATAATACCCTCCAGGATATTCTTATTCGGTGGCGGCGGATGCAGGGCTACAATGCCATGTGGATGCCGGGCTGTGACCATGCCGGTATTGCCACCCAGGCCAAGGTGGAGGCGTCTCTCCGGGAGGAGGGCACCAATCGCTATGAGCTGGGCCGTGAAAAGTTTTTGGAAAGAGTTTGGCAGTGGAAGGAAAAGTTTGGCAGCCGGATAATGAGTCAGCTTCGTTCCCTGGGTTCCTCCCTTGACTGGGACCGTGAACGGTTCACCATGGATGAGGGCTGCTCCAGGGCTGTACGGGAGGTATTTGTCAGCCTTTATGACAAGGGTCTGATTTATCGTGGCTCTCGCATTACCAACTGGTGTCCGGACTGTAATACGGCTATTTCTGACATTGAGGTGGAGCATGAAACGGAGCAGGGCCATCTGTGGCATATCCGCTATCAGGTAGAGGGAGAGCCGGACAAGTACGTGGAGGTGGCTACCACCCGCCCGGAGACCATGTTTGGTGATACCGGTGTGGCTGTTCACCCAGATGATGACCGTTACAAGGATTTGGTTGGCAAGAATGTTATTCTGCCGGTTGTAAATCGGGTTATTCCGCTGTTTGCCGATGAATATGTAGATTCCTCCTTCGGTACCGGTGCGGTAAAGGTTACCCCGGCCCATGACCCTAATGATTATGAGATGGGACTGCGTCATGATTTGGAGCAGATCAAGGTTCTGTCCAATACGGGCAAGATGCTGGAAGGGGCCGGTAAATATGAGGGTATGGATCGGTATGAGTGCCGTAAGGCCCTGGTAAAGGAATTGGAGGAAATCGGTGCCCTGGTTTCCGTAGAGGACCATGAGCATGCGGTGGGCCATTGCTCCCGCTGTCATTCCACCATTGAGCCGCTGATTTCTACCCAGTGGTTTGTGAAGATGGACACCCTGGCCAAGCCGGCGGCTGAGGCTGTACGGGAGGGCCGTATAAAGTTTGTTCCGGAGCGTTTTTCCAAGATTTATTGTCAGTGGTTGGACAATATCCGGGATTGGTGTATTTCCCGTCAGCTCTGGTGGGGCCATCGTATTCCTGCATGGTATTGCGACGACTGCGGTGAGACCACTGTATCCCGTGATGATATTTGTCAGTGCCCTAAGTGCGGCAGCAAGAATGTACGTCAGGATGAGGACGTACTGGATACCTGGTTCTCCTCCGGTTTGTGGCCATTCGAAACCATGGGCTGGCCTGAGGAAACTTCTGAGCTTAAGCATTTCTATCCTACTGCTACACTGGTAACCGGTTATGATATTATTTTCTTCTGGGTTGCCCGTATGGTAATGATGGGGCTGGAATTCGGCAAGGATATTCCATTTAAGATTGTTTATATTCATGGCCTTGTAAGGGACAGTCAGGGCCGCAAGATGTCCAAGTCCCTTGGAAACGGTATCGACCCACTGGAAATGATTGAGGAATATGGTGCCGACTCTCTGCGCTTTATGCTGATTACCGGCAATACTCCTGGTAATGATATGCGCTTTTATAACGAGCGTGTTGAATCTGCCCGTAATTTTGCCAACAAGCTGTGGAATGCATCCCGCTTTATGCTGATGAATCTGGAGGGCTTTGATAAGAGCTTTGTTCCAGCTGTGGAAGATTACACCATGGCAGATAGGTGGATTCTGTCACGCTTCGCCAAGACAGCCCAGGGTGTTACTGAAAATCTGGAGAAGTATGAGCTGGGTGAGGCCGGCCGTCTGATTTATGAGTTTATCTGGAGTGAGTTCTGCGACTGGTACATTGAGCTCTCCAAGGCACGTCTTTATGACAAGGAAAACGTTAAGCCTCGTCAGACTGCCCAGTATGTATTGGGCTATGTATTGGAGCGTGCTCTGCGTCTGTTGCATCCATTTATGCCATTTATTACCGAGGAAATCTGGCAGCACATTCCACACGAGGGCAAGAGCATCATGGTTTCCCAGTGGCCTGCTGAGGATAAGTCCATTACTGACCTTATTGACGAGGACAGCGAAAGCAGCATGACCACCATTATGGAGACTATAAAGACCATTCGTGCTCTCCGCCTGGAGGTAAATGCGGCTCCAAGCAAGAAGAGTGAGGTTGTACTTAACTTTACTGATGAATCCCTGCGTCAGGTGTTTGCTGATAACGAGGGCTATCTCACTGTTTTGGCTTCAGCTGAGCCTGTTACTCACATGGCGGCTGGAGCTGAAAAGCCGGAAAATGCCATGGCTGGTGTTGTAAACGGTGTGGAAATTTTCCTGCCATTGAAGGATCTGATTGATGTGGAGAAGGAAACTGCCCGTCTCAATGGTGAAATGGCCAAGCTGGAGAAAGAAATTTCCCGTCTGGACAAAAAGCTGTCTAATCAGGGCTTCCTGGCAAAGGCTCCTGCTGATGTAGTTGCTGGCGAAATGGAAAAACTGGCCGGCTATCAGGAGAAGATGAATGCGGTAAAGGCCCGGCTGGAGGATTTGGCCAAGCTGTGATACACCTCATCCGTCAGCCCTTAGGGGCTGACCCCTTCCCCTCCAGGGGAAGGCATGAATAAGGGGGTTAAAATGAATTATTCAGAGTCATTACAATATTTGGAGGAGCTGAACACCTTTGGGGTCAACTTGGGCCTGGGGCGAATACAAAGGCTTCTTGAATTGATGGATAATCCGCAAAATAAATACAAGACAGTTCATATAACCGGCACTAACGGCAAGGGCTCCGTTACCAGTATGATCACAGAAATACTGAGAAAATCCGGTATCAGGGTGGGAATGTATACCTCCCCCCATTTGGAGTCCTATACGGAGCGGGTCAACATCGATGGTGACGAAATCAGTCAGGAAAAGCTGGCGGCGGCCATTACGGTGGTTCGTGACCTATGTGATTTTATGGTAGGTGAGGGCAATGAGCACCCTACCCAGTTTGAGGTGTTGACGGCAGCGGCCCTTTACCTCTTTATGAAGGAAAAAGTGGAATACGCCGTTATAGAAGTGGGCTTAGGGGGGCTGTTGGATTCCACCAATGTGATTACCCCGGAGGTGTCGGTTATTACCAATGTTTCCTTTGAGCATGCCGACAAGTGTGGCGGTACCCTGGCAGGCATAGCCAAGCATAAGGCGGGTATCATTAAGCCGGGAGTGCCTGTAATAACTGGTGCAGATGGCACGGCCTTGGACATAATCCAACGGGTGGCGGCGGATAATAAGGCGGATATCTACGTGCTGGGACGGGATTTTGCGGCCAATGCCATAAAGCCCCTGGGCCAGCTCAGCATACCCCCTAATTTGGGCAATACCAGTGTAGGGAATATGAGTCCCTCCATGATTTATTTGCAGATAGAAGCCCTGTCAGCCCTGCCATATAGCCGCTGCGAGCCGGCAGACAATACCCCGAATAATCAGCTGGTGGAATTCGTTTCCCATTGTGATCAAATGGCCAGTATGGATTATAAATTGGCATTAAAGGGCCTGCATCAGGTGCAGAACAGTGCCTTGGCCGCTGGGGCGGCCATGGTGCTGGCCATTAATGATTTGCGCATTACCCGGCGGGCATTAAAAAAAGCCATGGCCGCTGTTCAATGGCCAGGCCGGTTTGAGGTTATGCCCCGTGATGGCTATAAGCTGATTATCGATGGGGCCCATAATCCGGCGGGAATCCGTATCCTGCGGGACAGCCTGGATTATTATTATCCTGACAGCAGGCGGATTTTTGTCCTTGGAATTCTCCGGGATAAGGATTTTGAGGGCATGCTGGAGCTCCTGCTTCGGCCGGAGGACCGAGTTATATTCACAACACCATCATCGGAACGGGCTGCTGACCCGGTGGAGCTGCTGGAATGTGCTGCAGTTGAGGCAAAGGAAGCCATAGGTGATGCCCAAAAGGCTCTGGAACGGAGCATGGAGCTGGCGGAGGCTGGTACTGAGGACTCAGAGGACGGGGCACCCGAAACCATATTGGTATGTGCCGGTTCCTTGTACCTTATTGGCTATTTAAGAAGCCTGCTGAAATAGCGGCAGCGGCAAAGCACCCGGCAGGGGCTGATCTTTTCACGTACCAGGCCACGCCTCCATTTGCAATAAGTTCGGCAGGGTTCTGTAAGCAAAATAAATAAGCAAGATAAAAAGCCTTCCCAAGACTAATAATTTGTCCTGGGGAGGCTTTTTGATTTCTATGACTCCCGGCTTCGGCTGGGAGCTTTATTTAGCTGCACGCTATATTTATTATTGTTATCCCTTAACCAGCTTGACTACATTTTCCTGCAATCCCTTCAGGAAAGCTGGATTTGGGGTGTTTTGGATCTTCTGCTGGTCAAGGACGATTTCAACCTTGCAATCCTTCAGGGCTTCTTCCACCTGTGGAATGCTCTGGCCGCCCCAGCCGTAGGAGCCGAAGGCAAAGCCCTTCAGGCCCTTTGGTGCCAGTCCCTTCATGTAGCACAGGAAAGCGGCTACAGATGGCATCATCTGGTTGTTGATGGTCGGGGAGCCTACGGCGATGTATTTGGCATCCAGCAGCTCCGTCATAACATCGGAAATATGGTCACAGCGCAGATCAAAGAGCTTTGGCTCAAAGCCGGCCTTGTGGAAGGCATCGGCAATATTCTTGGCCATGATTTCTGTGGTGTGCCACATGGTATCAAAGACTACCACGGCCTTATCGGTCTTTTTGAAGCTGCTCCAATCCTTGTAGGCCTGGATAATATCCGGGATATGCTTGCGCCAGGATACACCGTGGCCGGTGGCAATCATGCTGATTTTGAGACCTCCCAGGGCTTCAATGGCCTTGGTGGCCTGCATACCAAATGGCATGAGAATGTTGGCATAATATTTCTTGGCCTGATGCATAACCTCATGGAGGTCAGTTTCATCCTCAAAGCGGGCAGTGGTGGCCAAATGCTGACCAAAGGCGTCATTGCCAAACAGCAGCTCCTCCTCCGGGCAGTAGGTAACCATGCTGTCTGGCCAGTGAAGCATCGGTGTTGGTACGAAGGCCAGGGTCCGCTTGCCAATGGACAGGGTGTCTCCTGCCTTAACGGTGATATAGTCATGGTCACCATAACGGCCAGTCAGGCCCTTTACGCCGTTCGGGTCGCTGGTAACGATTTTGGCATTGGGACAATGCTGCATCATGAACGGAATCCCGCCGGAATGGTCCGGCTCCACGTGGTTGGACACGATATAATCAATTTTGGCCGGGTCCACAATGGTTCTGATACGGCCCAGCATTTCCATGCAGAATGGAGCCTTTACCGTGTCGATAAGGGTAATTTTGTCGTCAATGATGAGGTAAGCGTTGTAGGTGGAACCGCGGTCGGTGCTGTAGCCGTGGAAGCTGCGCATGGAGTAATCCATGGAGCCCACCCAATAAATGCCAGGCTTAAATTCAACTGAAAACATTAATAAAAAACCACCTTTCAAAAATAAACTCCGTGCAAAATGGTATTCTGCACTACGCCCTTACAACGAAATCTAAAGCGCATCTGCATCCTTCGGATTTGCTTCGCTAAGATTTCGTAGTAAACTTACTGGACACCTGACGGTGTCCACACGCCCTTACAACGAAATCTAAAGCGCATATGCATCCTTCGGATTTGCTTCGCTAAGATTTCGTAGTAAAAATAATAGTCAAAAAAACATTTGTAGACTAAAATATATCATATGAATATATTATATCGCAGTTATACCAAAATTTCTCTGAAAAATGAAAAATTTTATTGCTGATGTGGAGGTAAGTTATGCGCCACGATTGGTCAAAGCTGAAAAAGGACAAAAAATTCCGGACAGCAGGAGCAGTATGCCTGTTATTGGTTCTGATATTGGGCTATTTCCTTTTTGTAGGGGATAAGGGCCGAAAAGGGGGGCCGGAGCTGCCCATGCCGAAAATTGCCACCTATCAGGTGCAAAGAGCGGATATGACGCGGCATATTGTGCTGTCAGGTCATACTACGGCTGATGCAACCATAGTATTGGCCCCCAAGTATGCAGGACGGGTTACTGCCGTTAATGTTGACCTGGGGGACCAGGTAACTGAGGGACAGGTTCTGCTGGTACAGGATACCGGCGACCTGGATATTGCCATTATGCAGGGGGAGGCGGCTGCTCAGGCGGCCCTGGCGGACAGCGAGACGGAGGAAGTAACCTATAATGCCAAGCTGGCCAGGGCGGGGGCCGCCTACGAAATACAGCGGAGCCACTACGATCGCCAGCAATACCTGTATACTATCGGAGCCATTTCCCTGGACCGGCTGGAGTCGGCCAAGGATGCCTATATTACCAGCAAGGCGGAATATGATGCCCTTATGGATCAGTACAACGGCCAAGCCCCGGCCAGCGTCCGCTCCAAGCAGTACAATGCCCGCAAGAGTGCCTACAGTGTGGATGCCCTACGGAAGCAGCGGGAGGATATGTATATCAGGGCTCCTAGAGGCGGTGTCATCGGCTATCGTAATGTGGAGGTGGGCAGCTATCTTACCGCCGGTACCAAGGTATTGACCCTGGTGGACAACAGCCATTTGTATGTGGATTGCGCCCTGTCGGAAAATGATGCGGCCCTGCTGTCCCCTGGTATGCCGGTGGCGGTAACCATTGATGCCATGGGGGCCACCTACAACGGCAGGGTGGTATATGTGAGCCCGGCCATGAGCGACGAGTCCAAGGCCTATTCCGTGCGTATTTCCCTGGAGGTGGCCAGGGGCAATATCAAGGCAGGTCTCTTTGCCCGGACGGCAGTGGATATTTTGCAGCGGCCGGATACCCTGTTTATCCCCAAGGATGGGCTGATAACTAAGAATGGGAAAACCACGGTATTCGTTTACCATGAAGACTCGGAAACCGTGGAGGAGCGGGAGATTACCCTGGGCCTCATCAATGATAACCAGGTGGAAATCCTGTCCGGCCTCAGGGAAGGAGAGATAGTGGCCGTCTCCGGCATTGACCGGCTGAAAAACGGTGGCAGGGTGGTACTGGACGCATCGGGTGAAGCAGGTGACGGAAAATGATGAATATTACGCGATTTTCCATACAACGTCCCGTGGGTATTTCCATGATTGTGTGTCTGTTTGTGGTGTTGGGCCTCTTCAGCTTTATCCGCATCGGGGTGGAGCTGCTGCCGGCAGTCAATACACCCTATATCACGGTAATGGTGAAATATCCCGGGGCTAGTGCCGAATCCGTGGAGCAGCAGGTGGTAAAGCCTGTGGAGGAGGCATTGTCCTCCCTGTCCAATGTAAAGAAAATTCAATCCACTGCCCAATATGAGCGGGCCAGGGTAACGGTGGAGCTGGAATTTGACGCCAATGCGGACAGTGCGGCCATTGATGCCACCAAGAAGGTGGAGGCTATTCGGTACAATCTGCCTGATGAGGCCGATGAACCGGTGGTCATCAAGCGGGACGATAATGATGAGCCCATTGTGGAGGTGGCAGTAACCTCCGAGCATTCCCTGTCGGATATGTATTCCAAGGTGGATAAGGTGTTTGCCGATGAACTCCAGCAGGCAGGGGGCGTGTCGGAGATTGAGGTATTTGGCGGCCTGGATAAAGAGATAGCCGTGGAAGTGGACAAGGACAGGATGGCGGCCTATAAGCTGACCCTCAACGATATTGTGGCGGCAGTCAAAAGGGAAAATAAGCTGCTGCCCTCCGGGACCATTTATACGGATAAATACAAGTCCGACGTGCGGGCCGTAGCCCAATATGAAAAGGCGGCGGAAATTGAACAGATATTCATCACCAACGCCAATAAGGCCCAAATTCCCCTTACTGCCGTGGCCTCGGTGCGCCATCAGAATGCCCGGGTCAACCGGTATGGTGAATTTAACGGCACCTCATCGGTAATGCTGCTTATTTACAAAAACAGTGACGCCAACGTGGTGGAAACCGCCGATAACATTTTGAAAAAGCTGGAGACCATTCGCCGGGACAATCCGGATTATCAATTTACGGTTACCAGCAATGACGCAGATTATGTCCGCAATTCCCTGAACAATACCATGGGCACCCTTATTGAGGGCCTGATTACTACCGGACTGGTGCTGTTCCTCTTTTTGCGGGGCTGGCGGTCCACGGCGGCGGTTATGGTGGCCATACCCACCTCCCTGGTCGCCACCTTCTTTGTTATGTATGGGGCCGGCTTTACCTTTAATATGATGTCCCTCATGGGCATGACCCTGTGTATTGGCATTTTAGTGGATGACTCGGTGGTGGTCCTGGAAAATATTATCCGCCATCTGAAAATGGGGGAGACCCCGGAGGAGGCGGCGGAAAAGGGCCGTACAGAAATTGGTATGGCGGCAGTGGCCATTACCCTGTGTGACGCCGTGACCTTCCTGCCCATTGCCTTTATGTCCGGCATGACGGGGCAGTTCTTCAGGCAATTTGGCTTAACCATTGTCTTTGCCGGAATGTTCTCCCTGTTTGTGTCCTTTACCCTGACCCCGATGCTGGCCTCCAAGTTTTATCGCAAGGGCTATCATCCCACCAAAAGGCGGCTGTGGGATTTTATGGACCGGCTGGAGGAGTGGGCTGTGGCCCGATATGAGGTGCTGCTGAACAAGAGCTTTATCCACCAAAAGGCCCTGCTGTTGGGGGCCCTGGCTCTCTTTGTGGGCACTGTGGCCCTGATTCCCCTGGGGGCGGTAGGGGCCGAATTTATGCCCCGCACCGATGAGGGCAGCTTTCAGATATTTGTGGAAATGCCGGTAAATTATACGGCAGAGGAGACCCACAAGGTCATTACCCGTATTGAGGAGAAGCTGGATACAATTCCTGAGGTAAAGCATTATTTGGGCAACGCCGGCGGCAGCAGCTCCAATGAAGGCCGTATAAGGGTGGAGCTGAAGGATCGGGGGGAGCGCAGCCGCAGTGTGTGGGCGGTGGCCAATGAAATGCGGGCCTTCAGCATGGGCTTGGAGAATGCCACCATTCGCGTGGCTGAAACCCAGACCTCCGTGGCCGGTGTCTCCGGCGGTGGCATGCGGGGAGGCGGTGCCGTGCGCATCGAGCTCCGCAGTATGGACAATGAACAGCTGGTGGCCGCCGCTAATAAGGTAAAGGAGGTACTGAACAACCAGATACCGGGCATTACCGATGTGGCCAGCTCCTACGTGGAGGGGTCCCCGGAGCTGCGGCTCACCATGGACAGGGAAAAAATCCGGGCCCTGGGAGTGTCAGTGGGGGATGTGGATGCGGCTATTTCCTCGGCCATATCCGGCAAGAAGGCCGGCAATCTCAGTAATGACCCGTTGAACAACAATCAGGACACGGATATAAACGTGCGGTTTAAGGGGGCGGATGGCTTCAAGGCCTCCGATGTGGCCTCCATACCGATAAATGTCAGTGGCCATACCATGTTTATCGGCGACGTGACCAATATGCAATACGGCACGGGGCCGGTGCGCATTCGCCGGGTAAACAAGCAGCGGTCCATTACGATTTTTGCCAATGCAGGGGGCAGACCCCTGAATGATGTGCTGCAGGATGTAAAAAGGGCCCTAAATGATACGGATTTGGGCCAGGGGGTGACCTATCAGTTTACAGGCCAGGCTGACAATATGGAGGATTCCTTCCAGCAGCTGCTCATGGCCCTGATAATGGCCATGGTCCTTATCTACATGCTGCTGGCGGTACTGTATGAATCCCTGATAACGCCGTTTATTCGGATGTTTTCCCTGCCCCTGGGCATTATCGGGGCCATTCTGTTTTTATTGTTCACCAACAACACCCTGAACCTGTATTCAATGATTGGTATCTTGGTAATGGACGGGGTGGTGGCCAAGAATGGTACCCTGCTGCTGGATTATACCATGACCCTGCAAAGCCGGGGCTATAGTGCCTATGAGGCCATTGTGGAAGCCGGTAAGGTGCGGCTGAAGCCTATTATGATGACCACCATTACCATGATTGTGGGGATGCTGCCAACGGCCCTGGCCATGTCCGAAGGGGCGGAAACCAGGGTGAGTATGGCCTGGGTTATTATTGGCGGCTTGCTGTCCTCCACCATTTTTACCCTGCTGATCATTCCCATAATCTTCATGTTCTTTGAAAATCATCCGGCCAGTACCTGGTGGGAGGGCCTTCGCCGCAGCTTTTCACGGGGTGGAAGCCAGGGACAGGGCCGCTGACCATTTCAGTGGCGAAATTTTGGATTTTTTGGTATGATAGAGCCTGAGTTTTTAGCGACAGCGTTCGTTTTTTTTTTCACAAGGAGACAGAATTTTGAGTATTGTAAACGTTGAAGGAATGTCCCATGGCTTTGGGGGCAGAACCATATTTGAGGATGTCAGCTTCCGCCTGCTGAAGGGTGAGCATGTGGCCCTGGTGGGGGCCAATGGCGAGGGTAAGTCCACCTTTTTATCCATTCTTACAGGACAAATGACCCCTGATGAAGGTAAGGTGGAGTGGGCCAAGCGGGTTACTGCTGGTTATCTGGACCAGCACGCTGTCCTGAAGGCAGGCATGACCATCCGGGAGGTGCTGAAAACCGCCTTTGATGAAATGTACAAGCTGGAGGCGGAGATGCAGTCCTGCTACGACCGGATGGGGGACGCTGCCCCGGAGGAAATGGACAAGCTGATGAATGATGCCGGGGAAATTCAGGAAATACTGGATGCCCACAGCTTTTATACCTTGGACAGCAAGATAGAGGAGGTGGCCGGGGGCCTAGGGCTGCGGGATATTGGCCTGGACCGGCAGGTGGATGAGCTGTCCGGCGGTCAGCGCACCAAGGTACTTCTTACCAAGCTGCTTTTGCAAAATCCGGATATTCTCATTTTGGATGAGCCCACCAACTATTTGGATGTGGAGCATATTGAGTGGCTGAAAGCCTATTTGCAGGGCTATGAAAATGCCTTTATTTTGGTATCCCATGATGTGCCCTTTCTCAATGCGGTTACCAATGTTATTTATCACGTGGATAATGCCAGCCTGACCCGCTATACCGGCAGCTATGAGAAGTTTCAGGAAATGTATGCCATCAAGCGGCGGCAGGAGGATGCGGCCTACGAGCGTCAGCAGGCGGAAATCGCCCGGGAAAAGGATTTTATACAGCGCAACAAGGCCCGGGTGGCTACCCGGGGGATGGCCAATTCCCGCCAAAAGAAGCTGGACAAGATGGAGGTGCTGGAAAAGCGCACGGAAAAGCCCAAGCCCCATTTCAATTTTCAGCTGGACCGCACTCCCAGCCGGTTTGTAATCGAGGCCAAGCGGTTGATATTGGGCTATGACACCCCATTGACCAATCCGGTGGACCTGCAGCTGGAGCGGGGCCGGAAGGTGGCCCTGCGGGGGGTAAACGGCCTGGGGAAGACCACCATGCTGAAGACCCTGTTAGGCATGATAAAGCCGATTTCCGGCACCATTGAGCTGGGGGAATTTGTGACCCCGGGCTATTTTGAGCAGGAATCTACCAAGGGCAATGATAATACGGCCATTGAGGAAATATGGCAGGAGTACCCGGGCATGACCCAGTTTGAGGTAAGGGCGGCCCTGGCGGCCTGTGGTCTCACCAATGAGCATATTACCAGCAAGATGATGGTGCTGTCCGGTGGTGAGGCGGCCAAGGTGCGGCTGTGCAAGATAATGCAAAAGCCGGTTAATCTGTTGGTATTGGACGAGCCTACCAACCATCTGGATGTGGATGCCAAGGCCGAATTAAAACGGGCCCTGAAGGAGTATAAGGGCACTGTGTTACTGGTGTCCCATGAGCCGGAGTTCTATGAGGATTGGGTGGATTCTGTATGGAATATTGAGGGTTGGACCACCAAGATTATTTGATGAGCTTTTTTAATTAAAATTTAAGTGGTAAAATCCCTTCGTTTCGTATATTATGTAGGCAAAGCTGGCCACCATTTCAGGTGGACAACGGCATCATGTAATACGAAGTGGAGGGATTTTTATGTGGAAAAAAATGCTGGCAGCAGGTACGGCAGTATTGGCACTGGGGCTGGTGGCTCCGGCCGGGGCAGATGGCGGTTATACAGGGTTGACCATGTCCTGTGTGGAAGCAGGCGGAGTGGCCACTCCCGGTGGGATTCCCTATAGCCAGCCATTGGCCTATTCTTCCAATGTACAGAAATCAGACATTACCCGTGATGGGCGGGTGCTGATGGAGGCCACTACCTATGAGGTGGGGCTGGCCCCGGAATGGGCTGCCGCTTATCCCAAATTGCAACAAGCCCTGGAAAAGCTGTCGGCGGACAATTGGAGCTATATGCGCCGTATGATGAACAAGTGGGAGCCTGACCTTATTGAGCAGTATAACCAGGGCCGGGCCGCTGGCTATTACAAGGAGGACAGTAACCCCTTGTACTCCTATGAGCTAAGCTATCGGGGCCTGCGGGCCGACTCCGCAGTATTCAGCTGTGTGGGGGGCGAGTTTATTTATCTGGGAGGAGCCCATCCGGTATTTTACTATCGGGCCCATGTCTTTGATTCCCAAACGGGGAAGGAGCTGAAGCTCAATGATATTTTCAAGACCACTGATGGACTGGCAGAGATTATTATCGAGGAAACGGAAAAGCAGATTGAGCCCAAATCCAGTATGCCGGACAAAGGAGAGGCCCTAAAGGCAGTTAAGGAAATGATTAATAAGGGCAGTCTTCAGGTGGGACTGACCGAGGATGAGGCAGTGGTGTACTTCGGCAACTACGCCATAGGGTCCTATGCCATGGGCACGGTAGAGGTTAAGCTGCCTTACAGCAAGTATTTTAACCTGTTCAATAATGAATACGTATTCTACGGCACCAGAGCCAAGGGGTGATGGGGGAATGGGGAATGCGGAATTCGGAATTCGGAATTCTTAATAAAGCCTTCCCCTTGAGGTTAATTCGGAATGCGGAATTGTATACTTGGCCCCACTCACGGGGACTGTCAGCCCTTTGGGCTGGCTGAGGGGGTTCCTTTAGTATCATTCAACGCAAAAAAAGACGGAGAACTGTTGTCTCCGTCTTTTTTTTCACTATTTTAGAATTTATAATTAAATCCGCAACTCACTATCCAATTTCCCTGGACAGCCTTGCTGCCGATGCCCAGGCGGCCGGCTTCTATGTACCAATTTAATGGCCCATCCTGCCGCCGGTAGCCTAGGGCCACATCCAGCCAAGTATCCTTGAAATCATTTTCCAATGTATTTCTGGTTATACCCTGTACCGTGGTGGCCCGTACTCCACCGGAAAAATCGTGGAGCACATCGGCCCGGAGGTAGAAGTGGCTCTGATTGTCCACCTTGCGGCCCACGCTGATACCAAGCTTGGCAATAAGGGAATTACTGCCGTCAATGGATACGGTGGAGCCGTCGCTGGTGCCGTAGCTGTAGCCGTTGACATGGGCCCACTGCAGACCGGCATGAGGCTCAACATACCAATGATCCCCTCTGTTCATGTGCTGGCCATAGGTAAAGCTCAAGGCCTGGGCATAGGCCCGGGCACTGCCGGTGGTAGGCGCATCCAGGCCCTCCACCATCACGCTGTAGTCGCTGGACAGTCGGCCGGCCCGGAGGGAAATTTCACTGAAACGGCCCTCGTCGCCATGCCACATGCCATAGGCGGTGAGGATATCATCGTGGGAATTACCGCTGCCATAATCGTATCCCTCCGTACTGTAGCGGATACCGTAGGCACCACCCACCGTCCAGTTATTACCCACATTCCGGTCATAGCCGATATACATTTGGTTGTAGGTCTGACGGACATTGCTGCCCAGATTATTAATGGTATTCTTCCCCCGGCTAAAGTGTACCCAAAAATCATTACCCATCTCCTCACCCAGACGCAGCATAGCCAGATGCTGGGCTATGGGCTGGCCGCTCTGCCGCCAGGAGGAGGCCTGGGCCGATGCATTGCCCGTTGCCGTATCCAGCTGCTCCTTGTTGCCTACCAGGGTTACCCCGATAATTCGCCAGATAAGACCATTGTCCAGGGTGACAATCTTCGGCAAGTAGGTAAAGCCGCCAATTTTGCTGTACGTTCCTTCAAAGGTGGCCGTAGCTTCCGTGCCAACATAACCCACTATGGTGTTGGTGTCGGTTACGGTACCTCCCTGGGCCAGGATTGGGTCATAGTTAATAGATACCTTATTGGCCTGGGTGGCCTCCGTTACATTGGTCATAGTAACGGTGTCCGCCGTATTGGTGGATAAATCCGTATTGATATAGAAGTTGGCATAGCCCTTCATATTGGTAATAACCAGACTCTTGCCAATTTCCGAATGAGCAGTACTGTCCCCCAGACCAAGGCGGACAATATCTCCCTGGGCGTAACCGTTGGTAACGTTAAATGACGTATCGGCAGTGGTATCAATATCACCCAATACAGCCTCAGCATAGCCAGTATCCATCAAATTCAGCGTACCGCTAGTGGCTTCATCGACCTGGGCCTTGGCATAATCATACACCGTCAGTGTACCACCATGCAGCTTAATATGCCCACTGTCGCCACCCTGCTCTTCCGCTGTACCCTCCTCCAAAATCTGGGTACCATTTTCAAGGCTGGTATCGGACACCGTAGCACCGGCTTTTACAATCTGTGTACCGCCATTGATGGCGTTATCGGTGATTATACCACCGCTGGCTATTGTCTGGGTGCCGCCCATTTCTACTGCGACGCCGGCAGCTGAACCGCCAGCCTGAATATTTTGAATACCATAAACCTGGCCACCGTCAGCTGTACCACCAGCCTGAATATTTTGAGTACCATAAATCTGGCCGTCGGTAACTGTACCACCAGCCTGAATATTTTGAATACCATAGACCTGGCCACCGGCAGCTGAACCGCCAGCCTGAATATCTTGGGTGCCGCTGACTATAGTATTTTCCGCCACACCGGCCACCTGCTGGGTGGCTCCCTGGGCCACGGTAATATCGGAGACAGTGGCTCCCTTGGCCACTGTCTGGCTGCCCGTCAGGGTACCACCGGAGGCGGAGCCCCCCTGTTCAATGACCTGGTTGCCGGCCAGAATACCGCCATCCTCCGCCTGCTGCAGGCCGCCTGCCTTGATGGTAGTATCGGAGGCTGTACCACCCTGTGCTATGGTTTGGCGGCCGCCGTTGGTGACAGTGGTGCTGGTTGCCAGACCACCGTTGTCTACTGTCTGCAATCCGCCATTTCCTACGGTTACACCGGTAGCAACAGCATCAGCCGCAATATTTTGGGTACCATAAACGGCAGTGTCATTGGCTGTACCGCTAACCAGTTGAATACCGCCGGTATTTACGGTGGTCTGGTTAGCCACACCGCCGCTGGATACCAGCTGCTGACCGCCATTTTCTATTGTTATGCCCGTAGCAGCAGCATTAGCCGCTACATTTTGAACACCATAAACCTGACCACCGTTTGCTGAACCATTAGCTTGAATGTTTTGTGTACCATAGACCTGGCCACCGTTAGCTATACCACCAGCCTGAATATTTTGGGTGCCGCTGACTATAGTATTTTCCGCCACACCGGCCACCTGCTGGGTGGCTCCCTGGGCTACGGTAATATCGGAGGCAGTGGCTCCATTGGCCACGGTCTGATTGCCCGTAAGGGTACCACCGGAGGCGGAGCCCCCCTGTTCTATCAGCTGGTTACCGGCCAAAATACCGCCATCCTCCGACTGCTGTACAGCACCATTCTGGATGGTCGCATCCAAGGAGGTACCACCGGCTTTGATGGTCTGGCTGCCGCCATTGTTTACGGTCGTGTCCTTGGCGGTGCCGCCGGATACAATCTGGGAAGCCCCCTCTTTGATGGTTGTGCCCGAGGCCATACCAGCCTTGACAGTCTGGGTACCTTTACTATTGATAATGTTGGTAATTGCCGTGCCACCGTCAACAATCTGCTGGCCGCCATTGTCAACGGTCGTGCCCTTGGCGGTGCCGCCGGATACAATCTGGGAAGCACCCTCTTTGATGGTTGTGCCCGAGGCTATACCAGCCTTGACAGTCTGGGTACATTTACTATTGATAGTGTTGGTAATTGCCGTGCCACCGTCAACAGCCTGCTGGCCGCCATTGTCAACGGTCGTGTCCTTGGCGGTGCCGCCGGATACAATCTGGGAAGCCCCCTCTTTGATGGTTGTGCCCGAGGCCATACCAGCCTTGACAGTCTGGGTACCTTTACTATTGATAATGTTGGTAATTGCCGTGCCACCGTCAACAATCTGCTGGCCGCCATTGTCAACAGTCGTGTCCGTGGCCGTACCGCCGGCAACAGTCTGCTGGCCGCCGTTGTAAACGCTCGTGTCCGTGGCTGTACCGCCAGATACAATCTGGACGCCGTCATCAACGAGGGCTTCTATCGCCGTGCCGCCGTCAACAACCTGGGAACCTCCTTCAACGACCAATGTCTGATATGCTGTACCACCTTGGACAGTCTGGGTACCACCGTTAGTAATGGTGATCTCCGTTGCTGTGCCGCCGTCAACAATCTGCTGCCCCTTATCTCCCAAGACCACTCTATAAGCTGAACCGTCTGCTTCGATGGTTTGCAGGGCCTGCTGTTCGCCGTTGACGGCCATCAGGGTACCACCATTAGTTCGGCCACCCGCTTTTACGACATTCGTACCGCCAATTACGACACCGTTGGCCTGGGCAGTCTGGAAGCCACCGGCATCAACGGTAGTATTGATGGCAGTACCCCCAAACAATTCCTGAATAGCCCCTTCACCTGAGAGTGTGGTGTTATCGGCAGTGCCGCCGTAAACATGCTGCTTACCTCCGGCATTTATAGTGGCTGAAATAGCAGTGCCACCGGAAACGACCTGGTGCCCTCCGGCACTGACACTTGTATAAATTGCCGTACCGCCTTTGACCGTCTGGTTGCCACCACTGACGGTAGTAGAGCTTGCCGTACCACCGTCAACAACCTGCACGGTGTTTACTGTTACAGTCACACTATGAGCCTGGCCGCCGTAGCTAATGGTCTGATTGGCGTGGACGTCTGTTCCGCCAATGTTAACGGACACCAGGGTGCCACCATAGGCAGTACCCCCATTACCAACAACATTATTCATGCCAACGATAGTACCGCCATCTCGGGCATCCTGTACGCCATATTGACCAACACTGGTATTGTAGGCTGTACCCCCTGCCTTGACATATTGAATACCATGCTTAGCCTGTGACGTGCCCCCGATGTTGGTATCC
>NZ_CAMYWM010000044.1 GCF_947302755.1 uncultured Anaerovibrio sp. | reverse complement strand
TGCCTCCTAAGCAGAGGGCCGTGGGTTCGACTCCCGCCATTCGCACCAGATGAAAGCAAGCCCCATGCGACTTCGCGAGATGTCGCATGGGGCTTTTTGTGTGCAAATATTTCTTTGACCCACATTTTTGAAAAGGCCATTACGTTTTTTCTGGCGCTTTTGATGATTGAATATAAGGCAAAATTTTTAATTTGTCATATGCCTGACTTAATATAGCTATACAATAGTTACACTCCGTGGCAAATATAGTTCCAGCACGTTTGCTTGAACATGAATCACTTAGTATTTGTATTTGTTCTTGATAGGATGGGAAATTCTTTTTCAAAATACCAGCAATTTTACTAATCAGCGCATTTGGAGGGTCTTCATCAGGAAGTCCATCTATTTCTTCTAATGCACAATGTATGTTTATTCTTTGTGAATCATATCCCTCAACATGTAATCTATGGGAGGCATATCGCCAGAAATTCAACGCATAGATAACATCTGCTCGTTCTTCCAATGTAAATCCGTTTCTAAATAAATGATAATTTTTGAAATCAAGAACTAAATGAGCAACATAATAAAAGTAAATTAAATCAGGCGTGTCTCGTAAATTTACATGATTTGCAATGTTTAGCAAGTAATCTTCAATTCTCTCTATAGTTGGAAGTGTATACTGTTCATTTGTTCTTCCAGTAAGCCAATCTAATGAAACTCCAAAGAAATCAGATATTTCTACCAAAGTGTTATATTGAGGCATAGTAGAACCTGTTTCCATATTACTTATGGAAACTTTGTTTTTTAACCCTAAAATATTTGCAAAAATTGTTGGAGATAAATCGTGTCTAGCTCTTAGCTTTCGTAAATTATCTGAAAAAGAATTATAAAAAAACATAAAATACTCCTTGCGGATAGGATAAAACAATCGTATAATGTTAAACAAAAGATAGGAATGCCCTATCTGATAATTAAAGGGCATAATCTATTCTTTTTGATTATAACATTTTTTATATTCGAAATGGAGGTTTTAGTATGGATAGTAGTGGAAAACGTAATTATTACACTGTGCGGGAAGTGCAAAAGATAGTATTCGATGGGAACATCAGCATTACTACGATTCACAATCTATTGAATAAGAACGAGATACCAAGTGTCAGGCTGTGTAGGAAGGTACTGATTCCGGCATGGTGGACGGAGCAGCAGATCCAAAAAGGTCGCGTATGGTGTTCACCCGATATATGCTTCTGGCAGTTTCCAAGCGAGACAATGAAGACGACAGAACGCTTGGCGAGCTGTTCTACATCATGATATCCGAAGTTGCCGACATAACATACCATGAATCCATGCAGATCATAGTGGAGGCTATACTGGCGACGGTTCAGGAGGAATTTCATATTGCCGATGCCCAAGTAGAAACCTTCTACGCGAAGTTTATGTCCAAGCTGCCGGAGTCCATGTAGCGCCTATTGCAGGTGGCCTGAGGATTTTATCTCTTGAGATATACGGTTTTCAAGGAGCCGTTAGTATTTTCTATGTGGGAAGTTTGAGTAAATAATATATAATATAGGACAAAAATATCAGCACAAAGAGGAGCTGCTCAGCAAGCAGCTCCTCTTTTGTCATCTGTATGATAGTGAAATTCAGCCGGGAATCAGCCGGAAGACGATGGTCTGGGCGGATATGATCTGGGCGTGGCGGGCGAAGAAGATAGTGCCCTTCTGGGGGGCGCGTATTTCTTCCAGCACCGTTGCCGTATAGGGATCGACGATGTTGGCCATGATTTCGCCAGCCTGTACCTGGCTTGAGGTGGGGCGGCAGTGTAGCAGGATGCCGCCGCAGATGTTCCTGATGGTGACGAGGTTTTTCTCACTGACGGCCTGGGTGGCTTCGCCTTCGGGTAGAGGTACGTCTTTCAGGAATCCGTGCCGGGTGAGGAAGCGCAGGATGCTGTCGGTAGCTTCCTGAGCGCTTTTCTCGTCTATGAAATCCGTGGCTTTGGTGTAAAGGGAAAAAGTGCGGGTTTCCCAGACCTGCCAGTTGTAGTTCAAAGTGGTTGTGTCGTAGGGCCGGGGCTTCCTGGTGATGAGGTAGGGCAGCCCGAAGTCCAGTCCTTCTGCATTTTCCTGCCAGCCCGTATCCATGATGCGGATATGGGGGATGAAATCTCCCGGCAGGTAAAGGCTGGTCAGGTGGATGCCGTAGGTATAGCCCTTCAGGGCCTCAAAGATGCGCCAGGCCAGCCGCTGGGTAGTTTCGCCCTTGTCATAGCCCGGGAACATGCGGTTGATATCCGTATTGTCCAGGGGCCAGAAACGCCGGCTGACATTCATGGAAAACTGTCCGGCGCAGGGAATGACCAAAAGGCCGCAGTCATCGATGATTTTCCCCTCTGCTTCCAGGCGGATGAGTTCCTGCACCAGTTTGGCAGCCGTATACATCTGCTGGAACTCATCGCCCCTGATGGCGCCCATGACCGCCAAGGTCTTTTCCTCTGAGCCGAAGAAATAGCCATAAACCGGGATGGGCTGGCGGTAGGGCTGGGCGTCGATGGTGAATAAGGTTTTTCTCTTCATAGGGCGCCTCCCAGGATCCTGGCAATCAGTGAGCCTTCATTGACCACGGGATATTCCCGCAGGGTGAAGATGAGGCCGCTGGCGGGGCTGTGCAGTTCCTCCCTGACGCCACCGCTCAGTGGGTCGGCGATAAGTCCCAGGAGCTGTCCCTCTTCCACCCTTTCTTCATGCCGTACCCGTGGAATGAAGATGCCCGAGGCATTGGCGTTGACAAAGGCCACGTTGCCGTCTGTGCTGACGATGGGAGGCGCTACCGGGGGACAGGGCTCCTCCAGCATGAAAAGCTGAGACATGACAGAGAGGATGCCCGTGATGAGCTGGTCGCCGTAACTTTTAGTGATTCTCATGCCCACCCCCATTTCCACTACGAGAGTGGGGGTGCCAAGGGAGTTGAGACTGTAGGCCAGAGTGCTTTCCAGCACCGTGGCTGCACTGTGTACCCAGAGGAAATTCAGGTTCAGGAACTTCGCCAGGGGAAGCAGCGTCTCGGCGCTTTGCTCATTGATGCGCACCTGGGGTATCTCCCGCAGGAAGATATTGCTGGCATGGATGTCAATACAGAGGTCAGCCCCGGCGATATCCTCGATGATGCCGCCAGCGATGTATTCGTACATGGTCTCCTCGCTGCTTCCGGGAAAGATTCTGTTCATGTCCAGGTCAAAGCCCGGCAGTCCCCGGTAAATGGTGCTGATGCCCAGTGGGTTCAAGGCAGGGTAGATGTCCACCGTGCCCCGCAGGAGCGGCTGCCTTTTCTTCAGCACTCTGGCCAGCTGCCAGGCTACATACTGGCCATCCAGCTCATCGCCATGGGTGCCGGTCACTATGGCCAGGCGCTTTTTTGGTTCTGCGCCCTCGATGCGGTTCTTCTGTATCCTCAGGGTCTCGCCCACAGGCAGGTGGGCAGACACCACTTCCTCTATCATGTTCATACCACCGTCACTTTCATGAATACAGTCTGCGTCTGGTCGGCTCCTCCTGTGAACATGCCCCGTTCCAGGGGACAGTCACTGTAATCCCGGCCCACGCAGAATTTCAGGTAGCTCTCATCTGCAGGGCAGTCACGGGTGGGGTCAAGGCCGTACCAGAGGCCGTCTTCCCAGACTTCAGCCCAGGCATGGCTGGCCCCTTCGCCTATGGGCAGGCCGCTGACATACCGGGCGGGAATCTTTGCCAGGCGGCAGAGGGCCAGGAGCACATGCACATAGTCCTGGCAGACTCCTATCCCTAATCGGAAGGCTTCCACTGCGGAGGTGGAGACATTGGTGTGGCCCGGCACGTAGGTGAAATGCTGATGAACCCGGGCAGAGAACAGCTGCGCCGTAGCCAGGGGGCTGTCCTTTTGGGGCAGGGTGGCAAAGAATTCTTCTATTTCCCTGGTGGGCTGGGTAAGGGGAGAGGGATAGAGATAAAAGGGAGCAGCCTCCGACTTTTTCCGCAGGGAATCGTCACGGTGGCCCCGGCCTTCCAAAGTGTAGCGGAAGACCTCATGCTTTTCCTCTATCCTGCCTGCGCAGTATGCATTGCCAAAGGCATCCTTCCCCCGGCTGGTTACGGCGCAGTGGGGCAGAAGAGTCAGGTTTTGCGTCTCGATTTGCTGCTCCGGGGCTTCGGCAGGGAGGCAGCGCAGGAGGAACTCATGTTCCGCGACAGGCTGGGAAAATTTCAGTTCGGTGTCAAAGTAAAAATCCAGAGAACGCCCCATGGCAGTTCGCCTCCTTTCTTTTTTAGGCAATCATAGTGAGAAAAGCTGCTCTGCAGCTGCCAGCAGCTTCTGCTTGTCTGAATCATTGTAGGGCTCGGACAGGTTTTCCAGCACCTGCAGGCAGCCGGGGCAGGCGGAAAGCCTGGCTCTTCTGGTGCGGTAGAGCAGGCGTCCCACTTCGGTGGGAACCCGTTCCAGTTGCCAGCCCAGGCGCAGGTACAGGCTCAGCCTTTCTATGCTGGCACCGCATTTGATGATGTTCCGCACTTCGATATCGGCAATGCAGTCATCATAGCAGCCCCGGAAGGCCATGATGTAGTCGATGGTGCGCTGCAGGGGCAGAGTGGGGGAGAGGCTGCCGACGCCGCTTTCCATGGCGGTTACAGCCAGCTCCAGGTAGGACAGGGTGCGGCTGCCGATGGTTTCCCGGAGCATCATGCCATTGCCTAGCATATTGTCTGCGGCGGTGCGCAGTGATTCTGGATTGGTGCCGTCAAAGACATAATCATGCAGGAATTCTTCCGTGCTGAGATAGGGGCAGGAGATTTCCAGGGCCCGGCAGAAGTCCTTGCAGTTCGGCGGCACGCCGTCAATCATCTTGTCGTACCAGTCCCAGAGATAGGTGAGAGTGGCAGCGACCCGTTCGTAGTAGCGTCCCAGCCAGAAGAGCCGGGAGGCTTTGCTCAGTGGCATAGAATCCATGTATCTTTGAAACCTCCTCCTTGTGACGAGTTGACAACGAAGCTGTCGGGATTGCGGGAAAAACGGGTTAGGCCGCTGGGCCAGACCACGGGGCTTTCTGCCGTGAGCACAAAGGCCCTGAGGTCTGCTTTGCGTTCGACTGTCGCTTCTCCTTCGGAAACCGGCAGGTCCTGGAAGTCTACTACTTCCTGGGCGATGAAGCGGCGGGGCGCAGCCGTGATGGCCTTTTTCAGTTCCTCCAGCTCTTCCTGAGTGAGGTTGCTGCCGAAGATGACGCCGTAGCCGCCGGCCTCTGCCACATCTTTGATGACCAGCTGGTGGGCATGGGACATGACATAGGCGAAATCCTCCGGGAAATAGGGCAGGTAAGTAGGGGCGTTATGCAGGATGGGCTCCTCTCCCAGATAATAGGAAATCATGCGGGGGACGAAGTAGTAAATGCCCTTGTCATCTGCTACGCCGTTGCCGGGGGCATTGATGATGGCCACGTTGCCTGCCATATAGGCATCCATGAGGTTTGGTATGCCTATGAGGGAGGAGGCTTCGAAGAACAGCGGGTCGAGATATTCATCGCTGACCCGGCGGTAAAGGGCTCCCACCTGAGTGGCGCCACAGCTGGTGCGGCAGTAGAGCCTGCGGTTTTCCACGAACAGGTCGCCGCTCTCAGCCAGCACAGCCCCCGCCTGTTCTGCCAGATAGGCATGCTCGAAGTAGGCGGCGTTGTACCTGCCGGGGGTGAAGATGACATTGATGCCTCCCGTGTTGACATGTTCCATGGTGTGCTTCAGGAGCTTGCCGTAGTCCCGGTTGTCCAGAACCCTGTGCTGCTGGAAGGTGGCGGGGCTGCAGCGGCGGCAGAGAGCCCTAGCTATCAGGGGATAGGAGGCCCCTGAGGGAATGCGCAGATTATCCTCCAGCACATACCACTCGCCATTTTTGCCCAGCACCAGGTCGATGCCGGAAATATGGCTGTAGCAGCCGTGGGGCGGGGTGATGCCCTCGCATTGGGCCAGATACCCCGGGGAACGGTAGACAAATTCCTCCGGCACTACCTGGTCTTTGATAATTTTCTTCTCATGGTAGATGTCGTAGAGAAAATTGTTCAGGGCCACCACCCGCTGGGCCAGGCCCTGCTCCAGCTGCCGGAATTCTTCTGCCCCGATCATGCGGGGATGGGGATCAAAGGGAAACAACCGTTCGTTGTAGCTGCCCTCCTTGTAAATCCCGAATTTCACGCCATAGCGGGCCAGTTGTTCATTTATTTCGTCTTTGTGTGCCAGCAATGCTTCCATGAATCTCCCTCCTCCCGGCGGTATTTTGTCAGGCCCTGGCCTTGGCACGTTCTTCCAGCAGCTGGGCCTTGTTATAGTCGTAGATTACTCCGTACTGCAGCCAGCTGTCGATGGAGTCGATGATGATTTCCATCATGACATGGGCGCTGAGCTCCAGATTGCTGATGGAGCAGATGAGAATCTGCTCACCGGTCTTGACATGCTGGAAGTGTATGTCAAGCTCGTAGGGATGTATGGCCAGGATGTAACAGTTGTCAGTGGCTGCCTCAGTCAGCTGCAGGATGCCAGGGGAGGCTTCACTGGCTGGTGCGAAGCCGAACTCCTGCAGGCGTTCCATCAGCACGGGCTTCACATTATGATGAAAGGCCTCATTGGCTTTGTCACGGTGTGCTTCCAGTTCGGAGAATAAAGGGAATGAGCGCATAATACCAATTCCTTTCTGGCGGGAAATTTCGGCAAGAAAAAAGGCGCCAGGCAGCTGGGGATATACCCCTGCTGCTGGACGCCCTTGTCCTGCTTTCGACAGATTTGCATCAATAACGTGTGCGTGTGAAAACATATTGTGAAATAACATTGTGAAGGAGAGAAAAAGCCCAAACGAATCATTACAATCCGTTTGGGCTCCATTGCCTCGCTATTGATGAGATAATTCTATCTTAGAAGTGTAACTTTGTCAACCGGGAGCGAGGAATATTTTTTATGGAGAGCTCAAACTTCCCACATAGAAAATACTAACGGCTCCTTGAAAACCGTATATCTCAAGAGATAAAATCCTCAGGCCACCTGCAATAGGCGCTACATGGACTCCGGCAGCTTGGACATAAACTTCGCGTAGAAGGTTTCTACTTGGGCATCGGCAATATGAAATTCCTCCTGAACCGTCGCCAGTATAGCCTCCACTATGATCTGCATGGATTCATGGTATGTTATGTCGGCAACTTCGGATATCATGATGTAGAACAGCTCGCCAAGCGTTCTGTCGTCTTCATTGTCTCGCTTGGAAACTGCCAGAAGCATATAGCGGGTGAACACCATTCTATCAGGAAACATACTTAAATCAGGAGCTTAACAAGAATACTATTTATAAGATTCAAAGTATGCTCCGTGAATACAAAATCTATGATGAAACAGACATTGAGAATGTCAATAAAATTTACTTTGATGAGGATGCCCGCAAGAATAACAAGACACAGGAGGCCATAACTAATACGCTCCTGCCGGTTCAGCGTAAATATAATGAGCTGAATCAGGAGCAGCGGTATCAGTTCCGTAAGATGTGCCGCAGCTTTGTGAAGTGGTATTCCTATATCTCACAGCTTGCGAGAATGTTCGATAAGGCAACTCATAAGGAATACATATTCTGTTCATATCTGGCCAAGGTTTTACCGAGTGACCCGGCTACACCCTTTGATTTGGATAACCGTGTCCGTCTGGAATACTATAATCTCAAAAAGACCTTTGAAGGCTCTATAGAACTGGTAAAGGAAAAGAAGGGTGAGTATGAGCCAGCAAAACCTAAACAGCCTGTAAAACAGACAGATACAGTAAGTCCGCTGGAAGAAGTAATTAACAAGATTAATGAGCAGTATGCTGGGGAAATAACCGAGGCAGATAAGGTTATGATATCCAATCTCCATGATAAATTGATCAAAGACAAGAAGCTCCAAACAGCTGCTGTTAATAACGGCCAGCAAATGTTTACAAATAATGTATTTCCTAATATCTTCAATAACACGGCCCAACAGGCTTATATTGAGAGTAAAGAAACCTATGAGCAGATGTTTAAGGACTCAGAGAAGTACCATGTAATAATGAACGCCCTAAGTGCGGTCCTGTTTAATGAATTTAGGCAGAATATGCGATAGCAAACGACAATTATGTTAAAATTAGCTAAAGGGGGTATAAAAAATGAGTAGAAAAGTGATGCTGTTGGTTCTTGTGGCAATGCTATCAATGATTGCGGTACAAAATGCTACCATACAAAGTGTAGATGCACGTTATACTGATAGTTTTCGTTTTAGATTTTGACCCCTATTTTGACCCACATTGAACCTTCATAATATATTATTTGTTTAAGAGATGTATAATATGAAAGAAATGAGTCTATATAATGGAAGAAAAATAACTAAAATATGAAATATACAAAATATTTTTCGAGCAAAACATCTCCTAAGCAGAGGGCCGTGGGTTCGACTCCCGCCATTCGCACCATATGAAAATAACCTCGAAGCTAGTATTTACGCTGGTTTCGAGGTTTTTGTTTTTCCTGGGTGCACTCAACAATCATATCTCCTTCAAGGCTATTTTTATCCTTTGCTTGTCCTGATGTGGCCACTCTGGCGTATTCGTAAGGTATGCTGCTTTGCCTACATTGAAAATACATCAATATTGTTGTATAATTACTACAATAAAAGTATAAGGATGCTGTTGCGTTTCTGCATATTTGCAAAAAACAGAAGGGCAAAGCTGAAAAGCAGGACTTGGAAAAAGCATTATCCAGAGCCAAAAAGGAAGGATTATTGTAAAGGGGTGGAAATATGTTAGTTAAAAGCAATCCTGTAGAGGAACGTAAAATTATAGCAGAACTTACCGCCAGTGATGAGGCTCTTATGAGGCAGCATAAGCTCTTTCAGGCAGAAATGCAATTCAAACAGGAGCTTATAAACAAGCGTAAAGCCTATTCTCTAACCCAGAAAGATATTAGTGAGCGTTCTGGGTTGTCTCAGCAGGCTATAAGCCGATTGGAAAAGGGGAATGGCGGAACAATAGAAACCATTATCAAATATTTGAGTGCTATGGGCTGCTCATTAACATTAAAAGAAATTTGATTTTTTTACATAATAATTGTGGTAACAATTATTGAAGGGAGGGCTTATATGAAAATAACTTTAATGTGCAAAGATATTCCCGTTTGCAGTTTTAATATAGATACCATTTCTGGTTGGATCCAAGATAAGATTGCCACAATTAATGTGGAATATTTGCCATTATCCGTTCAGTACAGTCATGATAGCACCTCTGCATTGAAAAATTGGATTGATAACCGTAGTGTTTCGGTACACCGCAAGGATTTGGCTGCTATGCTGAATGCCTATGGTGTAGAAACGCCTGCAGCAATTTCATTTAAGAATCTTGGCCTTAATCTTTCAGACCAGTACTGGTTCAAGCCTGAGGGCTTTGAACTGGACTGGGAAGCTGTGAATCTGTTTGAAAATGATTTCAAAAAGCAGAGTTTCAAATCAATAAAATTTGGTGAATCAAGTTATTCACCAGATAGCAGTTCAAACGGTGAACTGCCTAAGTTTTGGTGTATTGAAGACAACAAGCGTATTTTGTATAAAGAGGGGACTGCTCCATACGACCAACAGCCTTATAACGAGGTATTTGCTTCAAAGCTGCTGACAGAACTGGGGTTGTATCATGTAGACTATAAATTGGTTTATGATGATGAGGCAGAGCAGGCTTATTGTACCTGTGAGACGTTTATAACTCCGGATACTGAATATGTACCTGCGTTGGAAGTAAGAAGTGTCTTACCAAAACTGAACCATGAGGACACTTACCATCATTTTCTGAGGTGCATGGAAAAATTGGAGATAGTGGTGGAGCCAAAAGAAATTGATAATATGCTGGCATTTGATTATTTGATACATAATTCGGACCGTCACTATGGCAATTTCGGTTTTATCAGGGATGTAAATACACAAAAATTCAGCGGCATGGCTCCAGTATTTGATAACGGTAATAGCCTGTGGTATCAGAAAATCAATAAACAGATGAAATTCCGTAAGCAGCCTTCAAAGCCATTTAAGGAAACACAGGAGGAGCAGTTAAAGCTGATAAAGCACTCAAACCTTAAACTGGATAAACTGTCTCCTGATAAGGTGGATGCCTTGATAGATGAAGTATTCACCGCCAATCCGCTCTTTGATTTGGAGAGATTAGAGCAGTTGAAATACAATCTAAGGTACACAAGAAATAAAATTATAGAACATCAGAAATAATCTAATAAATCAAAGTAGCCGTCCGGCATAACACCGGACGGCTATTTAGCTCCAGCAACTTATTTTATACTGACTCTGAAATGGCTATGCTGACCGACCCGTAGGTGGTTAAATTACGCCGACGCTAATACCAATGGCGTTATAATACTCCTCTATTATTTCAGAAGCACCAGCAGCAATCAGTTTTTGCTTTTGGTCTTTGAGGCTGTTTCCATCCTTAGCTGGTCCCGATGTGGACACTCTGGCATATCCATAAATCATGCTATTTTGCCTCCACTAATTATCGATACATATCTACTAATGATATAAGATGATACCTTTCACCATCTATATTTTCATCAAATCCACTACGGGAAAAGAATCCAAATCTATAAAAGTTAATTTCCAACTCTTTTGCCTGCCACTCTTCTTCATGAACAACCTTCATACCAATTGGTTCTTGACGGTATTTGCATTCGTAAGAAATCATCCCATTTTCATCTTGTGTAACAACATCAAATTCACCATTTTTCCGCTTTAGTTTGTTATTGTATACATATCTGCCTATATCAGAAAATGGCGGTGTTATTTTCCCTGAAAGATTCTGACGTATCAAATACTCCTTGGCAACAAGCTCAAACTTTCTTGGAAAATAATTTATATTAAACAATGATTCTATCTTAGATTTAAAAAATACCTCTGGACTCATAGCACTTCTTGCAGTCGTTTCACGGAAAAGAAATGAATAATAAAAATCAAGGAGATTATCACATATCACATAACGCTGCTGCCTCCTATTAGCTCTGGCATTGATGGGGGAATCTTTTTCTATTAATCCCATACCTTCAAGTTTGCCAAGTGTATGACTAAGTTTTCCACTGCTTCCAGAAAAATCTCTGGAAATATCACTGTACCGTCCTACACCATTTGCTATTTTTTCTAAAACAAAATTAGCATTTTCTTCTTTTGAAAGCTCTGCTGTCAATTGCAGCCTAATTTCACTCTCCAACATTGACCCTTCTGGTATAAGTAGTTTTTGAATATTCTCCACCGGAGACAACCTGTCATCAAGCTGCATAAGATAGAATGGGACTCCACCAAAAACACTGTATATAAGTAATTTTTCCTCACAAGTTTTATCAGGGAAAAACTTTGCCGTATCATAATAATCAAATGGTTTCAGCTTTAATATTTCTGTAAATCTTCCAAATAATGGTGCCCTACTATCCACCAGCTTTTGCATAGTTTCAACATAAGAACCACACAATATCAATTTCAGACATGATTTGTGTTGCCATTCATCTATTGCAATTTGAAATTCGGAATCTATCCCCTCATCATCTCCACGCAAAAAAGGATACTCATCTATGAAAAGAACTATCTTCTGCTTTACTGCCTTACTATAGGCATATTCTAACAACTGGTCTATTTTTTCAAACCTAATAAAGGGCTCATTGAATGCTTTCGCTGCTGCTTGGCTCAGGCCAGACATATTCTGTCCAAATGATGACTTTCTACAGACGTAATGTATAACTGGAACACCAGCATCCTTCAGTGATTCCTTTATTAATTCACTTTTTCCTACACGTCTCCTACCATATATCAATAATGATTCAGAACTATTGCTATTCAGTCGATCTTTTATAATTTTTAATTCTCTTTGACGTCCAATAAACTGCACCATAATCCCTCTTTTTCCTTAAATCAAATTAAGTTAATTCAATTTAAGGAAATTGTATCATATTATTGTTATGGAGACAAATAAAAAATGTCTATTACTTATGACTGTAAGTAATAGACACCTGATTTTACTGTATTCCACTTTTAGTGTCAATACTGTAAATTAAGACACCGCTTCATCACTTATCTCTCAGCGGTCTTATATCCTTGATAAGCTCCACCGCAGCATCCTTGGCGGCCCTTTTATATTTCAGCTTGCTCACCCCATCGTGACTTTCCCGGTAGGCATCATAATCTATCTGCAGGGAGATGTTGTCACCATCCTGAAAAGTATTAATAACAGCAACCAAATCCTGGGGTTTGACGCACCATTCCTTGGAAAATTCCCTAATCTTCTTATTAATGGTTTTCTCAATACTGGTTTCAATGATTGTCAGCGCATCAAGGCCCTTGTATTTAATAGGGTCTTTTTTCATATCGTTCCAGAAGGTGCTGATAACACTTGCAAGGGCAGGATTGGCTTCGCCCAGCTTGGTGATATGCTCATCAATGGCTTCATCATGGATAGGCTCTGCTATCAGGTCATCCTCATCCGGCATATAGGTCTGGATAAGGGACACAATGTAGCGGTAATCAATGGTTACACTGCCAATATTCTGCAATTCATAGCCAATATCGATATTGATAACTGGCTCGTTCTCCTTGGGCTTCTTCAGTTCCTCAATGACATTCTTATATTTACCGCTGTAGTCATTAAGTTGCTCACGGTCAATGCCATAGTCGGAGAAATCCTTATCCTCCCACTCCTGATAGACCTGCAGCTCACCACTGAGCCGGTCTACCTTTTGGAAGGCCTTGGCGAATTTCTGCATGGCACTTACATCACCCTTGATACTTTCCACATCGGCCGGGGTGGCCGCTATCTGCCGAAGCTCCTTCAATGCCTCCTGAAAATCTTTTTCTATCTCAGCAAATGGTGGCGCACTTACTTCCTTGGTTCCACCATTACTGTAGAGTAAAAGGGCTCCATCCACCGCTGTCCGGAACTGGGCCGACCGCTGGAATACCACAATCATACCATAGAGCTTATTCTGGTCATAAATACGATTGGTTCTGGAGAAGGCCTGAATAATGTTCTGGGGAGCCATAGGCGGCCTGTCCACGAACAAAATAGCACAAGGCGGTGCATCAAAGCCAGTCAGAAGCCTGTCTACCACAATAACCAGGTCCAGCTGCTCCTTACGCTGCTTATACCGGCCCTTTTTCCGGGCCAGACGGTCATTTAGGTTGGTATTATATGCCTGAAGGCTGTCCAAGGCAAAATTGGTATCAAACATTTCGTTATAGTCCTTCAGGGCATCCTTCATAGCCTGCTGATTAACAATGGATTTATCGTCATTTTCCGTAACGGTATAGGTGATGGCAATCTTAGGGAAATCAACGCACTTTTCCTTTATGGTTGCAGAAACATTACCGCCAGCCACATACTCTTTAAAGAGCTTGTAATACTTCTGGGCAATATCGATGCTCTGCACCGTCAGAATGGCCTCATAGGCCTCCCCCTGGGGTGCATGAAGCCTGAATTTGCCGGCACATTTATTGATAATGTATTCCACTACTTCCCGGCGGTGATCATCAGAATCGTAAATATCTTCGCCACTGTTCTTGTAGTATGCAGATAATACCTCCTGCTCCCTTACCACCTTGTCGTGTACCTGAAGATTATCATAGCTGCCAACACCCAGCTTTTCCCCTACGGTGAGAATAGTATCCTCGGACAAGGAATCACGATAATCTATCTGGAAGCCAAGAACAGCCTTATTCTGCAAGGCTTCCTTGATGGTGTAATTGTGCAGGCATGGGCCATATAATGCCTCGGTGGTACGGGCCAAGTCCCCCTTGCGCTGCCTCTTGTTTTCATCAAAAATAGGTGTACCAGTAAAGCCATACCACAAGGACCCGGCAAAGAATTTCTTTAATTCTCGCTGAGTTTCCGGTGTCACAGTTCTGTGGCACTCATCCACCACAAAGGCAATTCTCATACTGCGCAGCTTCTTGGTGGTGGGAGAATCCTTCTTGGTCTCATTATTGTACCGCTTCATAACGATTTGCATTTTCTGAATAGTGGTTACAATAACAATTCTGTCCTTATTCTTCAGCTTTTGTAGAAGCTCATGGACATTATCTGTATCATCCACATCAATAATGTCATTTTCCGCATACGCCTTGAAGGATAAGGAGGTCTGCTGGTTCAAATCCTTACGGTCAATAAGAAATATGGTCTTGTCTATGCCAGGAATAAGAATAAGGTTCTTGGCCACGGTATAAGAGGTCAAGGTCTTTCCGGAGCCTGTTGTATGCCATATAAAGCCAGATTCCTGCCGTGAGGAAGCACCCTTGATTTCCTCGATGGCATGAACCTGATAAGGCCGAAGAAGTATCAGCTTTTTCCGCTCGGAATCTATTACGCTGTACATTCCCACCATTTCATGGGCCTCTGGAATTCGCAATACTTCCTTGGCAAATTCCAGGTAATTCTCCACTGGCTCATTCTTCTTATTTACCCAAGAGGTAAGGAATTTCTCATTTAGATTGGAGCCGGTATCAGCGGCAATGTATCTGGTATTGCTGCCATTACTTACCACAAACATCTGAACCATGCCAAATAAGCCACGGAACTTTCCCTCAAGACTGTATTTCTTAATCTGTCTGAAGGCATCCATGAATGGATGGTCCTGATTTTTCAGCTCAATATGAATCATAGGCAGGCCGTTGATCAATAGAGTAACATCAAAGCGGCGTTCCCTATCCTCATCATCCTGCTTTTCTGATACAAACTGGTTAATCACCTCATAGGAAGAACGGCCTCCGGCTATTTCCCGATTGCTGATAGCCATAAGATGAATGGAGCCCTTGGAGGCATCCTCCCTTGTAAGAGGAATAACCGCCTCACCATTTTCCCCGGCCAGCCAAAGAGCTGCCTTGTATGGAGATTTGGCCACATCTAGCATGAACTGCTGAATTTGATTAAATTCCCCATCAGTAATCGGCTCTCCATCCAGGGCCCCAATATTATTTTGATTCAGTTTTTCACGGAAATTGGCCCATAGATTGGCTTCATCAGTAATATCCTGGCGGTAAGTCCACTGGGACACATCCTCTGTAAGCTGTTTTATAAGGGCTTTTTCCATTGATGCTTCGCTCTGTGCCATAATAGTTACTCCGATACATTTTGAATTTATTGAATTACGACTTTATGTTTGGTATAATATTAACGGGTGCTGTTTGGCGGTTTATTGCCCTCTTTTAAGGGGGTGATGCCCATGAACGACAGTGTGATAGTGGTGTTACTATTGATTCTGCTCATAATCATGGAAACAAAAAATAACCGCTCCTAGCCGGCAAGCACGAGCGGTTATGATGTAAAATAAACATTTAGCGCGAGGGCAACCGCTAGGCGGCACCTTCTTTCTACGCTCATTATAGCATTTGCCTGATATATCAGCAAGTGCTATTTTTTTATTTGAGGAACATATTATTGGGGAAAAACATAATAGTTACCTCAAATTATTCCTTGGACTGTTCCAGCAGGGCCTGAAAATTCAATTCCCTTCTTAATTCCTCTTCTGTTGGCATGTATGATAAATATTTTGAAGCATATATTTGGGTTTGACTTTCATCACCTAATGTGTATTTGACCACTGCATCATTCTTTTCCGCACACAGAACAATACCTATTGGGTCATTATCCCCTTCCAGCTTCATATTATGCTTGTAATAATTTACGTACATCTGCATCTGTCCCATATCCTGATGCTTTACCTTCCCCAGCTTCAGGTCAATGAGAACGAAGCACTTTAATATGTAGTTGTAAAATACCAAATCTATATAGAAATGGTCACCATCGATATCAATATGCTTTTGTCTGGCCACAAAGGAGAAACCACGTCCTAGCTCCAACAAAAATTTCTGCAAATGTTCAATAATGCCCTGCTCAATATCCTTTTCATAGAATTCCGGTGATGACTTTAATTCCAAAAATTCCAGCACATAGGGGTCACGGATAAAGTCCTTGTATGGCGGCATATTATTGGCTACAGACTCTTTCTGCGTCAATTGGGGTAATTTTTCCTCTGTATTTTGATTAGAGACAGTACGCTGATAAGCAAAGGTGGTAATTTGCCGTTCCAGCTCCCTTGTACTCCAACCAGCGGCAGCACATTCCTTTTCATAATAGTTTCGTGCATCTATATTGTTGACCCTCATAAGTAATTTATAATGGGACCAGCTTAATTGCGAACACAGTGTGTTCGCATTTGGAAATGCACGAAAGAACTGTCTCATCATTTGTAGGTTCCGTAATGAATACGCTTTGCCAAATTCATTTGTGAGCTTGATTGACAAGTACTTTAGAATTTCCTTACCATAATCTGCTCTTTTTCCATCACAGGCATTATCCACCCGTTGGCCCACTTCCCAGTATATTTGCACCATACCGGCATTAACTGCTTTTTGGACCTTTTGCTGGACATATAATATACGCTGTCGAAGGTCCTCATAAATTCCCTGAGAAATAATTTCCAGTTCTTGCATTACTTCTACCTCCAGCAATAATTACTTATTCGGAAACATATTCTGTAACATGAATTTCTTAATTTCTTTAAGGCTATCTGACTTACGCTGATGAAGGGTGATAAGGTTTTCAAGGTTTGAGAAATACTCTCCTATTTTGTTTTGCTCATCGAGTGAAGGTGAATATTTCAAAGGTATTTCTGCTAAATCTCCAAGATAAATTCCAGGTTGTGCAGACATTGATTTTCGGCTTTCAATTTCCTTTTGAAATGTCGATGTTTGTATTTCTGTATATAAAAAATCTGATAAAATGTCTTCCTTTGGTCTTAAGAAAGCAACACTTCGTTGAAAAGTCAAACCATTAGAATCCTTTAATATAGCGGCTTCTCCTATGGAACCTACTATTGTAAGAAGAATATCCCCATTTTTCAGAGAGAAGTTAGAATGTATCTTTTCATATTCCTCTTGAGAAATCCTTCTATCAGTTTCGTCCCATTTTACAGTTCCATCTTTTATATTTTTTGCGCTCAAAAGTAATGGCCCATCAACGGCATCTGAATGAGTTCCATGAGTACCATCTTTTAAAAATGATAAAGATTCTCCCAACTTCCGCTGTTCCCAATCCCCAGTAAATCCAGCAAAGCGGATTTTCGGCACCTTCTCCCCCTGCTTAGGGAACATCTTCTGCAACATATACTTTTTTACCTGCTTTAGACTGTCACACTTACGCTGATGAAGGGTGATAAGGTTGTCGAAATCTCTAAATAGTCCAGCAATCTTCTTCTGTTCACCATATGGAGTTACATCCACAATAAATTCCTGCATCTCCGATGCAAGAATATGTTTAATAGTATTACCTGTTGTGATGTTTTCAATTTTCTTTTTTGACTTGGTTGTCTGATACTGATAATTCAAAAAATAAGGTTCTATTTCAACCTTCGGATTCCTGAACATAATGAGCGCATGAGCTGCTGAACAGTCCAGTTCCGCCGGGATTACAGCGGCATGCCCCACATGTCCAGACTGAACCATAACCATATCGCCAGTGTGTAGCCATTTATCTTTTTGCTTCTCATAAAACTCATCATTAATAAATACTTCGGTGTTATGGTTTATCTGTCCGTCCTTTATATTATTGGATTCTAAATAAAAATGCCCTTCTTCAACATAGTACGGAGTAGCTGTTCCTACAAAAGCATTTCCAATATCGTTGTATATGCTCGACAACTTCCGCTGTTCCCAATCCCCAGTAAATCCCTTAAATCTTATATTAGGTGTATTCATTCTTACACCTCCAAGGTTTTAATGAGCTTGTTCATAGATTGTTCTATTTCCGGGGTGCTGAAGGTCAGGTCTTTCATCATTTCCAGCAGCTCACTGCTGGTATTTTTTATGTCTGCATCAATATTCTCCATATCAGCAGTTACATCATCCAAATCTATTTCCGGCTCTGGTTCGCTGGT
>NZ_CAMYWM010000043.1 GCF_947302755.1 uncultured Anaerovibrio sp. | reverse complement strand
TTCACCTCCCGGTCGATGTATTCCTTGGCGCACAGTCCCACCTTGGACAGGTATTCACAGGCTGTATTGACGGAAATATTTTTCCCCGTAGCCAGCCGCAGCAAATCCAGCACCTTAATTCCCTTAAAATGAACTGGCTGCTGGAAGGCAAAGCTAATCCCCTTCCTGGCCCGTTCCGTAATAGAACACTCAGTAATATCCTCCCCATCAAAAATCATCTGGCCCGAAGTAAGCTCCTTGACCCCCATAATCAGCTTGGCCAAAGTGGACTTACCGCCACCATTGGGCCCGGTAATAACCACGAATTTGCCATCCTCTATTGTGAGGTCAAGATGGTCAATAATTCTCTTAATCTCGTTGTTTTCTTCAACCTGATAGGTTAAATCCTTTAATTCAAGCATAATTTTCTCCTCTTAGACGTATACACACACTTACTCTTTTATTATACCTTTTTTTCAATGTCAGAAGCAATTATGAACTTTTCCCAGCTATCAAGCCTGCTCATAGCACCGCCATTCATCTCCCACCTGGAAGGAAGAGCTCTTCTGGTAGTGTATGATAAAATGATAACTTATTCAGGTGGAGTTTTAACTACACCTGAATTTAGTTGAATTTTACCCAGGGCTTTGCGGACGAATCCAAGAGGCAACGCCTATTGGTTAATACGTCCCATGCGAAAGTGTCCTGCAAAGCAAGACCATGGTCTTAGCTGAGCAGCTGACACTGACCGCTACGGGTGCTTTACTCCCACCTAAGAGGAGGGAGTCTTAGCACCCGTTAGCATCGGATAAAAGTAGGCGCTTGTCCGAAAATGGAACAAATGCTATAATAACCGTAAGAAAGGGGCAATTGATGTTTGTACCATCAGCCCCCTCCGTTAGTTCTTTGGGAATCGGCACACAACCGGTTCCCCTTTCATTTACAGAAGACTAATAAAATCAAGAGAAAATACTAATAGTTTTATAAGTAGTGTTATTTAAGTACGGACCAAATTATTGTTGCTTATATACAACAATCATGCTACAATATCAACATTATAGAATTAAGGACGAAAAATATGAAAACCATATTAAAATGGCCTGGTGGCAAAGAAAAAGAGCTGCCTATAATACGAAAATATACGCCAGCCTACAAAGGACGTTTTATTGAGCCCTTCGTAGGTGGCGGCGCGGCTTTTTTTGACACAGAAACGGAAGCCTGCTGTATAAATGATAAATCCAAGGAGCTAATCAATCTATATAATTGCGTAAAGAACAGGGATAGTGATTTTGTTCACCATGTCCAGCTCGAACATAATGAATTTTCATCTTTGGAAACACTCGTTGACCAACACTCGACAGATATATTGCAGCTATACCATGGCAATTTATCCATTGACGATTTTTTATCTAAATATAATACACAGCTTACCGGAATTGCCACAGATTACTCTGCCATCTTTCTAAAAGAACTATTTAAAAATCTCCATAGTAAAATAAAGCGTTCTCAAAAGCTGGAAAGTGCAAAGGGTTCCATACCGGATGGAGACCGCCTTGATAACATCGAAGCGGCATTAAAATCGGCTTATTACATGTATATAAGGTATTTGCAAAACCATAATAATGGACTGTCAAAGGGCAGACAAGCAGCTGTTTTTTTATTCATTCGTGAATATTGCTATTCCTCCATGTTCAGGTATAACAACAGAGGGGAGTTTAACGTCCCATATGGAGGAATCTCCTACAACAGAAAGGATTTTCAAAAAAAAATTGATTATCTGTTATCTGACAATGTAAGAAAAAAACTGGAAGCTGCCGACATTTACTGTGATGACTTTGAAACCTTTATTATGGGTTTGAACCCAACCCCTGATGATTTTATTTTTCTTGATCCACCCTACGACAGTGCTTTTTCGACCTACGCCCAAAACTTTTTTAGCTTGGAAGACCAGTCCAGATTATGCAATTGTCTAAAAAATACCAAAGCCAAAATCATGCTGATTATAAAAAATACAGATTACATATATAATTTGTATAAGGACGATTTCAGCATTAAATCCTTTGACAAAAAATATCTTGTCAGCTTTATGAACCGCAATGATCGCCAGGCGGAGCATCTTATTATTACTAATTACTAAAACAAGGAGCCTATCCACTGGATATGCTCCTTGTTTCATCTACCCCCTTGTAATAATTCTATCCTTGCAACTGCGGCATCATAAAATTGCTTATCAATTTCACAGCCTATAAAATCCCTATTCAGCTCAAGTGCTGCTACTCCTGTAGAGCCGACTCCCATAAATGGGTCAAACACTACATCACCCTCATTGCTGGCCACTTCAATTAAATGCTTGAGAAGTTTAACTGGTTTTTGTGATGGATGTTTCGGATTTCTTAATCTTTCTGGCCACATACAGATTGGACTTTCAAAATGATTGTGCATTTCCTTTTGATTAGTAAAATTCCATTTATGCCCCTTATTCCACATACACACGATCATTTCACAGCTATTTAAAAAACCATTCTTATATATTTTCGGCATGGGATTGGTTTTATGCCAAATAAAAAACTGAAATGTGTCATACTCCGGATCAAAGGCTTCATGCCACTTTCCAATCAGATTATAGCTGGTAAATACAAAGATGTTGCCCCCTGGCTTCAATATGCGCTTAAAATCGTTTACAAAAGCGGCCGGATTTATCTTTTTCAAATCCCACTCACCTAAGTCATTATTAACTGCACTTCTCCCTGGCAATGGAATATTGCCTGTAGAATATTGGGCAATATTATATGGTGGATCGGTTAAAATCAAATCCACCGAATTATTAGGCATTTGTCTTAAATATTCAACACAATCTATATTTTTAGTAATCATTTAATTTCTTTTTATTTCCTCCCGCGTCTATCTACAGTATTTTTTATCATTTCATTTATCCTGGAACTAAGATCTAATTCTTCCAGGGCAAGCTTATATAGCTCTGTAAATCTCTCATAGGAAATACCTTCAGGCAAAATAGTATTCCAAAAAGCCTTACCTATCAAGAACATCTCAGGAAATGCCATATGCTTCTTTACAGCCCCTGTCCAGGTATTGCCTTCACCATTTTTATTGTAAAGAGTAGCGAAATAAGCCTTGGAATTATCTATATTCAATCCAGCGTATATCGTAAGTAATTTTTCCACATTAGCAGGTGCATTGGAGCTATCCAAATCACCACCAGCCTTTAATTCAAGAACGACCCAATCATGACCATTAAAGAAAGCCAAATCCACTGGCTTAACATGATATTTATCGCTCCTATACTTATCCGCTAAGGCCAAAAGGCTTCTTATACTTTTTTGTGTAACCCCGCTTTCCCTGCGTTTCTTCCCCGTCCCACAGGCGACATTCGTGGCTCTGAATTCTGATATATGCCCCCGCAGTTCACCATTGTCCACATCAATGTCTGTAACAATAACCTGTCCTTTTACAGTATCAGGTTCGATATCATGTGGAATATTTCGTGGGTTTACTACGGCCGGTACATTATTATCGCCAAATTTTAATCTAGCAATTCGTTTTGCACAGGATTCTATGGCAAATCCGCTTTTGGATTCAAAGCTGCTGACAAAAACCATATTAGCAGTAATTGTTTCGTCCAGCTGACTCAATAAGAAATTATATCTTTTCCTAACATAATTAACGCTAAAATCACTTTCAATATTGTCTATAACCTTTTTAAATTCTTCATAAACTATACTTTTGATTCTATCTTCCATATCTGTCATTTGTTTTCCTCCAAACCTTCAAACAGCTCCGATATGGTAATATTCAGTCCATTGGCGATTTTTTCAATATTTTGCAATGAAATATTTCTCTTACCTGATTCCACTGAAGCAAAATAAGTTCTGTCCATACCAATCTTTAAGGCAAATTTTTCCTGACTTAAACCGGTTGCTTTGCGCAAGGCTTTGATACGATTTCCCAGTTCCTCTGCCAACATAATGCTTTACCTCCATATACTGCATACACGTTGATTATATTTGTCAGCAGTTTTTATAACAACGGTTTTTAAGTAACATTAATTCCTTAAATATATCTGTTCACAAGGTACTCCCTTGATTTTCCGTAATTTAAAAGAGGTTAGCCAAAAGGGCTAACCTCTTATTGTATCCTATCTTAATATGAAACAAATTCTTATTTAAACAAATCATCAGCGATGATAATGGTCTGATCACGGTTAGGGCCTACCGATACGATACCCAGCTCTATACCGGTAACCTCGGACATGCGCTCCAGATAAATGCGGGCCTTTTCAGGCAGGTCCTCATACTTTCTGATGCCGCTGATATCCGTCTGCCAGCCCTCAAAGGTCTCGTAAACAGGCTCCACCTCAGCCAATACCTTCAGGGAGGCCGGTATTTCATGGAGGAGCTCACCCTTGTACTTATAGCCTACACACATCTTGATTTCAGGCATAATATCCAAGATATCCAGACGGGTAATGGCCATGTAATCAATACCGGAAAGCATACCGGCATACCGTACTACACAGGCATCCAGCCAGCCTGTACGCCGTGGGCGGCCGGTAACTGTACCGTACTCATGGCCCGCATCACGGATTTTGTCGCCGATTTCATTAAGCTGCTCGGTAGGGAATGGTCCTTCGCCTACACGGGTGCAATAGGCCTTTACTACCCCCACAACCTTGTCAATATCCCGGGGAGCCACACCGGCACCTACACACACACCGCCGGATACGGGGTGGGAGGCTGTTACATAAGGGTAGGTACCATAATCAATATCCAGCATGGTGGCCTGGGCCCCCTCAAAGAGAACCTTCTTCCCGGCCTTTATTTCATTGTGAAGCAGGGCGATGGTATCACATACATAAGGACGGAGACGGTCAGCATAAGCCTCGTACTCCTTCAAAATAGTCTCATAATCAAATGGCTCCTTGCCATACATGCCCACAATCTGCTTATTTTTGATGGCCAGATTTTCCTTCAGGCGCTTTCTGAACTCTTCCTTGTCAATGAAATCACATACCCGAATACCTATGCGGTCATCCCGGTCAACGTAGCATGGACCGACACCATTCTTGGTGGTACCAACCTTGTTGGCTCCCTTCAGCTCCTCCAGATAGCTATCCATTTCGCAATGATATGGCAATACCACATGGGCCCGGTTGCTGATGCGGATACCGCTTACGTCAATGCCCTTTTCAATCATGCCATCCATTTCCTGAAGCATAACCTTTGGATTAAAGGCAACTCCGTTACCCACCACATTTAATGTACCCTTGAACAGGATACCGGATGGCATAAGGCGAAGCTTATACTCCACACCATCAACTGCCACGGTATGACCGGCGTTGCTGCCGCCCTGGGAACGAACCACAACCTCTGCCTGCTGTGCCAAATAATCTACAATCTTGCCCTTGCCTTCGTCACCCCATTGGGTTCCAAGGATTACTACTGAAGCCATAAAGGTCTCTCCCCTCAAAACAGTATCCGGTACAACCCGATACATTTATAAAAAAGTATCGGGACCGCTTAGCGGCCCCTTTATTAACAAATTTCCAAACTCAATTTATTACAATCCGAAGCGGGCCATAATCATATCAACGTGACGGAGGAAATAATCCACCTTGAAGCACTCATCAATCTCTTCCTGAGACAGGTATTTGACTACATCCTCATCCTTGCTGATATTGGTCTTAAAGTCTTCCTTCTCCAGCCATCTCTTCATGGCATTGCGCTGTACCCACTTATAAGCATCCTCACGGAGCACTCCCTTGGATACCAGGGCAATGAGAATACGCTGGGAGAAAATCAGACCGCCGGTCTTATTTAAATTCTCCATCATGGCATCCGGATAAACCAGCAGCTTATCAATGATGTTGGTGAATTTCTTGATGCAGTAATCTACGTTGATAGTAGAATCCGGCAGGATAACACGTTCCACGGAGGAGTGAGAAATATCTCTCTCATGCCATAGAGCAATATTTTCCATGGATGCCAGGGCATTGCCGCGAACCAGACGGGCCATACCCGCAATGCGCTCACAGGTAATAGGATTACGCTTATGAGGCATAGCAGAAGACCCCTTCTGCCCCGGGCTGAAATATTCCTCAGCCTCACGGATATCGGTACGCTGGAGGTTACGGATCTCAGTGGCAAATTTTTCAAAGGAGCTTGCCACAATAGCCAAAGTAGTCATGTATTCCGCATGACGGTCCCGCTGAATAACCTGGGTAGCCAATGGTGCAGGGGTAATGCCCAGCTTCTGGCATACCAGCTCTTCAATCTTTGGATTAATGTTGGAATAGGTTCCAACAGCACCGGAGAGCTTACCCACAGACACAATCTTCTTGGCATGCTCCACCCGCTCAATATCCCGATCAATCTCATTCATCCAGAGAGCCAGCTTCAGGCCAAAGGTCATGGGCTCTGCATGAATACCATGGGTACGGCCGATGCAGACTGTGTGCTTGAACTCAGCTGCGCGGCGCTTCAAAACCTCACGGAATTTTTTCAAATCATCAATAATCAGCTCAGCAGACTTCTTCATCATAATGCCAAGGGCAGTATCCTTAACATCACTGGAGGTCAACCCCTTGTGAATATATTTGGAATCATCGCCAACATACTCAGCCACATTGGTCAGGAAAGCAATAATATCATGGTTGGTTTCCTTCTCAATTTCCTTTACCCGATCCAGCTCGAAATGGGCCTTTTCACGAATGTTCCTGGCCGCCTCCTTTGGAATCTCCCCCAGCTCAGCCATGGCCTCGCAGGCAGCGATTTCCACATCCAGCATAACCTCAAACTCATGCTGCAGGGTCCAGATATTACCCATTTCCGGGTTGGTATACCGTTCGATCATTGATGCAATCCTCCTTACAAAGAAAACAGCTTCTATTGCCCGGCCATCACCGAGCAGGGTAAATTTTTATTCACCCCATTGTTATCCGTATACATCATAGCATTAGCCTGGAGATACTGTCAACCGCTACGCCCTATTACAGGACCTTAATGTATTACACTGTAGTCAAGATGAACAAATCCAGAAACCAACTCCCTGGCTATTTTAACCAGCTTTTCGCAATCCCCGTCATGCTTGCCCTCAATATTCATTGGCATATTAGGATCATGGAGGGACAGGCGCAGGAGAATCCAGCCCTCATCCGGGAACACCAAGCGTACACCCTCATAGGATGGGGATGCCACCTGAATACCACGGGCCCGGGCCAATTCCTTAAATTCCTCCAGCACCTTATAACCGTAGGCCCTATAATCCTCCAGGCCACTGATATTGAGACGATATTCCCGGGCATCAGCCGGATAGCCCAATTCCTCAATAAGATTGGTAAGATGCATATCCTTCCGACGAGCCTTGGCAGCAGCAATAATCAGCTTTACGGCTAAATAGGCTCCATCATCCAAATAATAATTTTCCCTAAGAGCACCATGACCGGAGGTTTCAATAGCCAATGGGCAATCTATTCCCTCCTCGTTAAGGCGGATACATTCATTAATAACGTTCTTATAGCCCCGCTTGAAGCGATGATGCTTCAAATGAAGGCTCCCCTCCAAAAACTCCGTCAGCTCATCAGATGTTACTGAGTCGGTTACAATGGTACTGCCTGGATTATCCGGGGCCAAAATAGCTGCTATCATGGCAATCAGAGCATTACGGTTAATTTCCTTGCCATCGGACAGCACCGCTCCCATTCGGTCCACATCCGTGTCAAAAATCAAGCCAAAATCAGCATGGGAATCCTTGACAATCTTCTTAATGGAAGCCATAGCCTCCTTGTTCTCCGGATTTGGAATATGGTTCGGAAACCGTCCATCAGGATCCAAATACTTGCTGCCGGTAGTATCAGCTCCCAAGGGCTTAAGAACCTTCCTGGCAAAGAAACCACCGGCACCGTTACCGGCATCCACCACTATTTTCATACCAGCCAAGGGCTGCATATAGTTCTCCTCCAGATTGGCTCCCACTCTGATTTTATCACGCAGATATGCCGCATAGAGGTCAATCAAATCCAGTTTTTCTACATCGCTGATATCATATCTGACTGGCTCAAGCCGGGCTGCTGCCAGCAAAATAGTCTTGATATCCTCCTTCTCCAGGCCCCCCTCTGCTGTAAAGAATTTCAGACCATTGCGGTTATAGGGCAGATGGCTGGCGGTAATCATAATGGCACCATCCATTTGGGTATCCTCAAAAACAGTGGACATATACATGGCCGGCGTAGAGCAAAGACCACAATCAAACATCCTGGCCCCCAAATTCATTGCCCCCTCAATGGCCGCCTCCTTCAGGCTGATTGCACTGAGACGTGAATCATGGCCAATGGCAATCTTTAGCTTGGAAGCCGGCTTGCCGATTTTTTCTGCCAAAAAATTTACAAAGGCCGCACCGATCACATTGGCCGCATCGTGGCCAAGAGTCACAGCCTCTCCTTCAACCCCCTCCATGGCAACGCCGCGTATGTCGCTGCCATTTTGTAATTTCAGCATCTTTTTTTCATCCATCATATGAATAAACACCTCCAAGGTATAATTTACATCTAATAACATACATTATAACAATATTGTTCAAATTTTTCTTCCTTTTAGAGGAAAAAATTCCAATGCCGGCTGGTGATTTTTCATTTTCATCCACTGCCCCATATCCCTGTACCGGCTGATTAGTACCATCAATCTACCATAGGTAGCATGTTTTATCATAAAATGATATAATGATGAATTAATGCGAGGGAATATTACCCTTACCCTACGATTAAGGAGTTTTTTTCAACATGGCTGATGTAAAAATTAAGTCGATGACCGAAAGCAGTCTTCTGGCGGCCATCACCGTTATAGTTGCCGTAATGGGTGCTTACGTTCCCATCCTGGGAGAGATTGCTATACTGATTTGGCCTTTGCCGATATTGATACTCGTCGTCCGGCATGGTCTGAAATGGGCTCTTTTAAGTATATTGGCAGCGGGGATTATTATGGCTATACTCATCACACCGATGGCATCCATCCGCATGGTGGTGGCCTTTGCACCACCGGCCATTGCCTTGGGCTATGGCTTTCGGAACAATCTCCCCGCTGGCCAGACCCTATTAGCCTCCCTGACAGCGGCCATATTGGCTATGCTGCTGGCTTTGGGAATAGTCTTTGCCATGACGGGTATCAATCCGCTTAATACACAGCTGGAGGTGCTGGAGGAATCCTTTAACGCGTCTATTGAAGCCTACGAGTCCATGGGAATTCCACCGGAAAAGCTGGCGGAAATGAAGGAGAATTTTGGCAAGGCCTTCCAGCTAGTGGGGATGCTCATGCCATTGGTGGTGGTGTGCTCCAGCCTGATAACCACCCTGGTAAATTTCATCCTGGGGCAACGGGTGCTGAAACGCCTTGGCTATTCTCTCCCGGAGTTACCCTCCCTGGACAATTGGCATCTGCCAATAGCTATTTTCTATTTCTTTGGCTTTGCACTGGTAGGTATTTATTGGGGAGAATCCCGCAATATTGCCTTGCTTAACCAGGCCTCCTACAATGTATATATCTTTGCCTCCATAGCCGGTTTTATTCAGGGTGTGGCCATGCTGAGCTGCTTGCTGCGGAACAGGATTTCCCGCCTGATGTTTTGGATTATCATCGGCTTCATATTTATCAATGGACTATTAGCCCAGCTGTTAGCATTTGTGGGCCTGTTTGATATGATTTTTGATTATCGGAAGCGTTTCGCCAAGAGATGCAATTAATTGAGAATTGAGGTTTATAAAATGCCTAGAAACTTGAATGCCTGGATTGATATAATCATAATCCATCTGGCAGCACTGCTGTTTGTGGTAGTTCTTTGTTTATACAATCTGTATATCGGTGCCGCCGCCTTTATGATATGGTGTGCCACCCTGTTCTTCGGATATGAGCGATGCCGGTTCCGCAGTGAGGAATTTGCCCATTATTGTCATACAGTTATCAGCAATGTCAATGAGGCCTCCAACTACGCCTTGGACAACCTGCCCCAAATGATTGTCATTACGGACAAAGCCGGCCGCCTGCAATGGTTTAACAAGGAGCTGGAAAAGCATATCCGGGTTATACCGGAATATGGCATGTGCATTAATCGGGGGGATACTGCCTTTTGGCCGGAGCTGGATCTCAATCCGATCTGGGGCAAAAACGGAGAGACTGTATTTATCCACGAAAATGTTCATTACAAGGTGAAATATGTGCCCATTGCCACCAAGGAGGATTCCAGCGGCCTCATGGCCCTTTACATCATTGATGATACCCCCTATCAGCTGCTGAAGCGCATTCATGCCGACAGCCGCTCCGTCCTGATGTACATTCAGATTGATAACTACAATGACGTACTGAAGGGGCTCAATGACGCCGAGAAAAACAGCCTTATGTTTGAAGCCAACAAGATGATTGATGAGTGGATAACCCATTTGGAAGGCTATTCCCGTCATATCAGCCGCGATATGTATATTGTGGTTATTGAACGCCGCAGCCTGGATATGGCCATGGGAGAAAAATTCTATATTCTTGACAAAATTCACAATCTGTTTAACACCACCAGCAAGCTGCCAATTACCCTGAGTATGGGTATTTCCGTGGCAGACCGGCAAACCTGCATAGAGCTGGGTCAGCAGGCTCAGGCCATGTTAGACTTGGCCCTCAGCCGTGGCGGCGATCAGGCAGCCATTATGATGAACGGCCAAACCAGCTTCTTCGGCGGCAAAACCAAGGCCCTGGAAAAGCAGAACAGAGTAAAGGCCCGGGTTATGGCCTCCAATATAAAGGCCCTTATGCAGACTGCCGATGAAATATTCATCATGGGCCATCACAATGAGGACTTCGATGCCCTGGGAGCGGCCATGGGAGTAGCCCGAATGGCCAAAACCCTGGAAAAACCGGTTCACATTATTCTCAGCGACATGAATGATGGTATTGACAAAATCATTGAAATGCTGTCCAACCGGGAGGAATACGCCGAGCTGTTTATTACCATTGACCAGATTGTAAACATAACCGCCAAAAATCCGGTGCTGTTTGTAATGGATACCTTTATCCCCCATCTCACTGCTGCCCCAGAAATGCTGGAGCGCATTGAGCAGATTGTGGTTATCGACCACCACCGCCGCAGTGAAAAATGTATCCAAAATACGAAGATTGCCTATACGGAAACGGCCACCAGCTCCACCTGTGAGCTGGTTACGGAGCTTCTCATGTATTTTGGTGACGAATTAAAGCTTACCCGCATTGAGGCCATAGCCCTGTATTGCGGTATTCTGGTGGATACCAAGAACTTCGCCGTACAGGTGGGGGTTCGTACCTTTGAGGCCGCGGCTTATCTGCGCCGTTGGGGGGCTGATTTGGTGGCTGTGCGTCAGCTCTTTAGAACGGACTTTGCCACCGAGGTGGCTGAGGCCAAGGCCAAGGCCAGTGCTTATATGCAGCCTAATGGCCTGATTATCACCAAATGCCCTGAGGCCATGACGAATATTCAGGTTATAGCCGCCCAGGTGGCCGATTCCATGCTCAGAATTGAGGGGGTACGGGTCAGCATAGTAGTATTCCAGCTTACCCAGAATACTGTGGGAGTAAGTGCCCGCTCCAGCGGTGATATAAATGTCCAGCTTATAATGGAAAACTTTGGCGGCGGCGGCCATCAAAATGTGGCCGGCACTCAATTAAAGGACGGTACTGTGGATGAGGTTTATAATCAGGTATTGGAATTTACAAATAACTTTATAGAGGAGTATGATACAAATGAAAGTAATTCTGCAGAAGGACGTTAAAAATGTTGGTAAAAAGGGGGATATCGTAGAGGTATCCGATGGCTATGGCCGCAATTTCCTGCTGCCAAAAAAGGTGGCCATTGAGGCCACTGCCAATAATATAAATGTAGCCAAGGCCCAGGCCGGCTCAGCAGCCCGCAAAAAGGCCCAGGACACCGATGAAGCCAAGCTCATGGCTGCCCAGCTGTCCCAGGTCAGTGTAACCATCCCGGTAAAAATCGGCGAAAATGGCCGTCTCTTTGGCTCCGTGGGTGGCAAGGACATTGCCGAGGTATTAAAAAAGAAACACAATATCGATATAGATAAGCGCAAAATTTCCCTGAAAAACGAAATTACCGGCGTTGGTACCTACGAGGCCGTTATAAAGGTTCATCCGGAAATTACCAGTACCATCAAGGTAGAAATCGTACAGGGCTAATGGGTTTTTGTTCATGAAAAATTTCTTTTCCAAATTATTAAATTTAAAAACCAAGGACCGGGAGGCCAACCTGGATTCCGCCAAGACTGCTTTGGAGGCTGAGCTTGGTCCCCGGGATGAAATCGACCGAAAAATTGATGCCCTGTTTAACCTGCTGGTGGACTATTACGGTTCCGACAAGCTGGTTATCAAGGCCGGTAAAATGGATGCTTTACAATATGTGCGCTCACCTAAACGAGGTGAGCGCGTATTGGCTTTACAGAGAATTATCGGCGATAATCCCACCATCAAGGAGGTTCCCCGGGATGAGGAGCTGATGGAAATTCTTGAACAGCTGACGGAACAGTTCTCCGATATCCTGGCCCGCCGCTCAGTGGAGGATGACCTGGAAAAAAAGGTGGCTGAACGGCTGGAGGAAAACCATCAGGATTATGTTCAGGATATAAAAATGCAAATCCTCAAGGAGGAGAAAAAAAATGTGGAATCCCCCTTGGAGCAAAAAAAGCGGGAGCAGCTGGAGAAGCTGGAAAAAATCAGCCTGACCCAGTCAGTAATGGAGCTGCTCCGCCCTGCCTCCACCCAGGAAATAGTGGGGCAAAAACGGGCCGTGGACTCCCTGCTGGCCAAGCTTAGCTCCCCTTATCCCCAGCACCTGATACTATATGGTCCCCCGGGGGTAGGTAAAACCACAGCTGCCCGCCTGGTTCTGGAGGAGGCCAAGAAACGGGCCCTGTCCCCCTTTGGGGAGGATGCCCCCTTTGTGGAAACCGATGGTACCACCCTGCGCTGGGATCCCCGGGATATGACCAATCCCCTTCTTGGCTCGGTACATGACCCTATTTACCAGGGTGCCCGCCGGGATTTGGCTGATACGGGTATACCTGAGCCAAAGCCCGGCCTGGTAACCGATGCCCATGGCGGTATTCTCTTTATTGACGAAATCGGTGAAATGGACCTGATGCTGCAAAACAAGCTGCTGAAGGTGCTGGAGGACAAGCGGGCCTATTTTGAATCAGCCTACTACGATCCAGCAGACGAAAAAATTCCCCCTTACATCAAGAAATTATTTGATGAGGGGGCACCGGCTGATTTTGTCCTGATTGGAGCCACCACCAGGGAGGCCACCCACATAAATCCCGCCCTGCGGTCCCGCTGTGCCGAAATTTACTTTGAGCCCCTGACCCCGGCCAATATCCAGGAAATTGTCCATAATGCGGCCAAGAAGCTTAATGCCGCATTATGCGACGGCGTGGCTGAGCTTATCAGCGAGTATACCATCGAGGGCCGCAAGGCCATAAACATTTTGGCTGATGCCTACAGCCTGGCCTTGGAGCGTAATGCGGATACAGATACCGGCCATGCCGATCAGGAGCCGGATACCACCAGGGATATCATAATTGAAAAGGCCGACATATATAAGGTGGCCCAGGTAAGCCGCCTGAGTCCCTATGTAACCAAAAAGGCCTCGGACAGACTGGAGGTAGGCCACATATTTGGTTTGGGGGTAGCCGGCTTTTTGGGCTCCGTCATTGAAATAGAAGCCATTGCCTTTAAAGCCCGGGAACAGGGCAAGGGACGGGTGCGCTTCAATGAAACGGCAGGCAGCATGGCCAAGGACTCCGTCTTCAATGCAGCTTCCGTAGTACGCATGATCACCGGTCAGGACATTAACGATTACGATATTCACATCAACGTCATTGGCGGCGGCAATATCGATGGTCCCAGTGCCGGTACGGCAATTCTCACATCCATTATATCGGCCATTACCCAGCGGCCTATCCGCCAGGATGTGGCCGTCACCGGTGAAATTTCCCTTCAGGGACGGGTCCGTCCGGTGGGCGGCGTCTTTGAAAAGGCCTATGGTGCCAAGCAGGCCGGGATAAAAACCCTGATTATTCCCAAGGAAAACAGCAAGGATATTCCCAAGCACCACTTAGGGTTGGATATTCACCCGGTCGCTACCGCCAAGGAGGCCTTTGAGCTCCTGTTGGGACCTGAGGAATTGAATAATTGAAATTAATCACTTTAACCAGGAGGAGTATGTATGCCTATAGCTGATCGGCTGCCGCCGCAAAATATTGATGCAGAGCAGGCCGTACTGAGTGCTATGCTCATAAAAAAGGAGGCCATCGCCGAGGTCGCCCAGATACTGAAGCCGGAGGATTTTTACCGGGATGCCCATAAAATAGTTTATGAAGCCATATTGACTCTCTTCAATAAAAACGAGCCGGCGGATATTGTTACCGTGTCCGAGTATCTGAACAATGAAAGCCTCATGGAAAAGGTGGGCGGCGTAACCTTCATTACAGCCCTGGCCAATACGGTAGCCACCGCCGCCAATGTAATATACCACGCCAAAATTGTCCGGGAAAAATCTGACCTCAGACATCTTATCAATACAGCCACCGATATTGCCGGCATGGCCTACGAATCCTCCGATGACGTGGCAGAGGTCATCGACAAATCGGAAAAAATGATTATGGAGGTGGCCAACCGCCAAAACGTCAGCGTATTTACCCCCATGCGGGATATCGTCATGGAAACCTTTGATAAAATAAATGTGCTGTACGAAAGCAAGGGTGGACTGACCGGTATTCCCAGCGGCTTTTCTGAGCTGGATAAGCTGACCTCCGGTCTCCAGGCCTCGGATCTGATTTTGGTGGCTGCCCGCCCAAGTATGGGTAAGACAGCCTTTACCCTGAATATCGGGGCCCATGTAGCCATGAAGGAGCACAAAACCGTGGCCTTCTTCTCCCTGGAAATGTCCAAGCAGCAGCTGGTACAGCGTATGCTGTGCTCTGAGGGGGGCATCGACTCCCAAAAGCTCCGCAAGGGTGAATTGGACAAAACCGACTGGACCAAGCTGGTAAATGTGGCCAACAAGGTGGCTGAGGCGCCCCTCTACATTGATGATACAGCGGGTATTACCGTTATGGAGCTGCGGTCCAAGGCCCGTCGCCTAAAGGCCGAAAAGGGCCTTGACCTGATTATCATCGACTACCTGCAGCTGATGCAGGGGCGCACCGGCAAGAGCTCCACCGATAACCGCCAGCAGGAAATTTCGGAAATTTCCCGTTCCCTAAAGGCCTTGGCCCGGGAATTAAGCGTACCTGTTATCGCCCTGTCCCAGCTGTCCCGAAGCGTAGAAAGCCGCCAAATCAAGCGGCCCATGCTCAGTGACCTGCGTGAATCCGGCTCCCTGGAGCAGGATGCGGATATTGTAATGTTCCTGTACCGGGAGGATTATTACGACCCGGAGACAGTAAACAAAAACATTACCGAGGTTATAGTGGCCAAGCATCGTAACGGCCCCGTTGATACGGTTAAAATGTTCTTCAAGAAGGAATTTACCCGGTTCAACGATTTATCCAAAATGCAATAAGCAAATATCCTTAAGTGTGGTGCAGGCCCGATTATTCCCCTGGAATAATCGGGCCTTTAATGCGGAATAAAAATTTTAAAATTTTTATTGACAACCAAAATGGTAGGTATTAAAATACAAACATACTAAACATATATGTATTTGCTAATGAACTAATATTTATTCCATCAGGAGGCGTTTATTATGGCGAAAATCTACAACAGCGTTACCGAACTCATTGGGAGTACCCCCCTTTTAAAGGCGAATAACTTTGCCAAGGCCAACGGCCTGGAGGCCAATATCCTGGTTAAGCTGGAATATTTCAATCCGGCGGGCAGCGTCAAGGACCGTATTGCCAAGGCAATGATTGAACAGGCCGAGGCTGATGGGAAGCTGACTGCTGATTCCGTAATCATCGAGCCCACCAGCGGCAACACCGGTATCGGACTGGCCAGCTTTGCCGCTGCCCGGGGCTATAAGGCTATTCTCACCATGCCGGAGACCATGAGTGTGGAACGGCGCAATCTCTTAAAGGCTTATGGTGCAAAAATCGTCCTCACCGATGGGGCCAAGGGAATGAAGGGAGCCATTGAAAAGGCCGAGGAGCTGGCCAAAACCACCCCACATTCCTTTATTCCATCCCAGTTTACCAACCAGGCCAATCCGGAAGCCCACAAAAAAACCACCGGTCCGGAAATCTGGCAGGATACCGATGGCAAGGTGGATATCTTTATTGCCGGCGTAGGCACTGGTGGTACCCTGACCGGTGTGGGTGAATATCTGAAATCCAAGAAGGCCGATGTTAAGGTTATTGCCGTAGAGCCATCCTCTTCACCGGTACTGAGTAAAGGAACTGCCGGCCCACATAAAATTCAGGGCATCGGGGCCGGGTTTGTACCGGAGACCCTGAACAACAAAATCTATGATGAGATTGCCCCCATCGACAATGAGGATGCCTTCAAATATGGCCGTCAGTTCTCCCAGAGTGAAGGTATTCTCATCGGCATATCCTCCGGTGCCGCCCTGGCTGCCGCCGTACAGCAGGCCAAAAAGCCGGAAAACAAGGGCAAGAATATCGTAGTACTCCTGCCTGATACCGGTGACCGCTATCTGTCCACCCCTCTCTTTTCCTAAAATGATTACTGCCTCATATGCAGTTCCGCCCTCCATCTGAGGATAATCCTAGTGAACAGTCAGCAAAAATAATACCATACCCGTAAGGGCAAAATAGGGGCCGTAGGGAAAGAATTCCCGGCGGCTTCTTTTTTTGGTTATTATCAGCAGAAGGGCCACTATGCCACCGATAATAATCCCCCAAACAATCGTGGTCAGCAGCAGCTCGGAACCAAGCCACAGGCCCATGGCTCCTATGAGCTTCACATCACCGCCCCCAAAGCCTCCCCGGGTAATCACTGCCAGCAGGAAAAAGGCGGCAAAGCCCACTGCCCCGGCCATCAGGCCATCCAGCAATCCATCCCCCAAAAAGAACAACCGGCTGAGACCCAAGATGGCAAATAAGGCCAGCTGCTTATCAAATATTATCTGCCATATAAAATCCGTCAGTGAAAACTGCACCAAAAAAACGGACGCCACCACCACGGAAAAAATCAGCTGGTATTTCATCCCATTCAGCCCATATGCAACCCCAACACATATCAGCGGTATAGCTATGGACCAAAGCATTAGCCATTTATTTTCCTCAATGGGCTCCTGTACCCGTATAAAATGCTCCAGCTCGTCATGATATTCTGTCCCCAGGCGGCCGGACCATGCAAGGAGGCCCCTGCCTGCCAACCATACCAGCATAACAAATGAAAGGAAAATTATATAATCAAGAAAAAAAATATCACTAATCACACAAAAAAATCCCCCTGTAAATATTTTCTTACCCATTTATTTAATGTATAATACATTTTACAGGAATATAACCAATAAAACAATTTTTGATAAGGACAAAAAAATGAAAACAGATTTTAAAAAACAATTTTCAGAATTAATGGAAAACATCAGCTACAAGTATTGGATTATATTAGCTGCGGCTGCCAGTATCCTATTAGGTGTCCTGTTATTCGTCTATCTGGATGAATCACCGGCACCGCCGCCTCAACCCCAGAGCAAAGAATCCACCATCGTTGTTGTGGCGGCCTCTGACATAGCTCCCCGTACAATAATTCAATCCAATATGCTGACCACCAAGGAAATACCTACGGCAATGGTTCCGGAGGGGGCTATTACCGACATGAGGGAGGTTGTGGGCAAGCCCGCAAGATTTCAGCTTATCAGGGACGATATCGTCACGGATAAAAAGGTACTGATGGATATAAAAATGGCCGGCTTTACCGGAATTATCCCCCCTGATTGCCGAGCCATATCAATAGCTATAAACGATGTTACCGGTATTTCCGGCTTTGCCAAGCCGGGAGATTATGTGGATGTGTTGGTGGTAACTGGCAGCGGCAACGATAACCGCATTACATCCAATATTATTTTGCAGAATATACTGCTGTTGGCCATTAACAAAACACCAATGTACAGCCAGCGC
>NZ_CAMYWM010000042.1 GCF_947302755.1 uncultured Anaerovibrio sp. | reverse complement strand
AGAGCAGGTATATTAAGGGATTGTTCCAGAATTTATGCTGGGAAAGTTGAGTTATTTATAAAAGACCTTTTCCAGATATAAGCCCTGGGCAGGGGCCGTGGCACCGGCCCTGGTTCTGTCCAGGGAAGCCATTATTTCCTTAAAATCCGCCGCCGACTTCCAGCCAAGGCCCACATTGCCAAGGGTTCCAACTATATTTCTTACCATATGATATAAAAAGCCATTGGCATGGAAGGTAAGCTCCACCACCCGGCCGTTCTGCCGGACCGCCAGGGAAGCCTCATACATGGTGCGCACCGGGCTGACAGGTGGCCCTCCGGCTGCCCGGAAGGCACTAAAATCGTGCTCCCCCCTGATAAGCTCCATGCATTCCCTCATAGACTCCAAATCAAGGCTCTTGCGGATATTCCAGCTATAATTTCGTTCAAAGGGGTCAGGTATATCCCCCTGTAATATCCGGTACCTGTAAATCTTGCTTACTGCACTGTGCCTGGCGCTAAATTCCCTGTCCGCCTCGGCAGCTTCCAGCACCACAATATCCGGTGGCAATATACTGTTTACCGCCCTGGGCACCCTCTCCACGGGTATGGACCCGTCCGTAAAGAAATTTACCACCTGGCCACGGGCATGGACGCCTGCGTCAGTTCGTCCGGAGGCGGCCAGCTCCACCGTATCCCCAAAGACCCGTTCCAGCCTGTCCTCCAAAATATTTTGAATTGCTATAGCCGGAGGCCTTTGCCGCTGAAAGCCATTATAATTGGTGCCGTCATAGGCCACGGTAAGGCGTATATTGCGCCTGCGTGCCTTCATTATATCCTTATGCTCAGGCTTCATCTTACTTCCCTTTACTTAATTCAATGTTAACTGCACTGCCACAAGACTGATGATAAACAGGGCAAAAATGCCTCCCGCCCAGAAGTCAACGTCGTGAAGCCGCTGCTGCTTCATGCGGGTTCTATCCTCCCCACCCTGATAGCATCTGGCCTCCATGGCAACGGCCAGCTCATCGGCCCGCCTGAAGGCAGAAATAAACAGGGGCACCAGCACGGGAATCATTCCCTTGGCCCGCTGCAGGAAATTGCCCTCCCCAATGTCAGAGCCCCTGGACTGCTGGGCCTTGATAATCTTATCCGTTTCCTCCAGCAGGGTGGGGATAAACCGCATGGCAATAGTCATCATCATGGCCAGCTCATGGGCCGGAAAGCCGATTTTCTTAAGGGGTGACATCAGGGACTCCAGCCCATCCGTGAGCTTTAGGGGTGATGTGGTAAACATCAGCATGGAGGACACCATAATCATCAGCACCAGCCTCAAGCCAATGAAAAAGCCCTTTACCACCCCTTCCCAGGTCATGGATAACATCCACAGCTTAAAGATGGGCTCACCAGGAGTGCTGAACAAGTGAATACCAAAGGAAAACAGGATTATCCACCATAAGGGCTTTATGGATTTCAGCACCATGCCCAAGGGCAGGCGGGACAGCAGCACAACCCCAACAGCCCCCGCCGTCATAATACCGTAATTTATGTGGTTGTCAAATAAAAATATTGCCACAATGTAAATAAATAATAGGACAATCTTCACCCGGGCATCCATGCTGTGGAGAGGCGAGGTACCGGGAAAATATTGTCCCAGAGTGATATCTGTCAACATCTGTTCTGCCTCCTTAAAGCCGCCATTATTTCCTGGACTGCCTGGTCCATGGTAAAGGCATCCTGCTGTATGTCCAGGCCGTGCCGGGCCAAATCATCCATTATAACCTTTACCTCAGGCAGCTCCAGACCGGCCTCACTGATAAGCTCCGACCGGGAGAAGGCCTCTGCCGGTGGAGCCTCCAGGGTGACCCGGCCCCTGTTTAATATAATTACATTGTCGGCATAATTGGCAATATTGTCCATGTTGTGGGATATCAGCACAATGGTGGTTCCCGCTTCCCGATGAAGCCGGCAAAACCGTTCCATCAAGGCCTGTCGTCCCCTTGGATCTAGTCCTGCCGTGGGTTCGTCCAGCACCAGATACTTGGGCTTTAGGGCCAAAATCCCCGCTATGGCCGCCCGCCGCTTTTGTCCGCCGCTGAGCTGAAAGGGGGAACGATGGGCGTAGGTTTCGCAATCAAGATCCACAAACTCCATGGCAAACCTTACCCGCTCCGCTATTTCCTCCTCATTACAGCCCATATTTCCCGGGCCAAAGCCAATATCCTTGGCTATGGTTTCCTCAAATAGCTGATATTCAGGATACTGAAATACAATTCCTACCTTACGGCGGGCAGCCCTTGCCTCAGCAGTTTTAGTGCCGATATCCACCCCATCCACCAGAATGCTGCCCTTGTCCGGCTTAAGCAGACCATTGAAATGCTGTATGAGGGTGGACTTCCCTGAGCCGGTATGACCGGCTATTGCTGTTATTTTTCCCTCCGGCACAAGAAGGCTGATATCATCCAAGGCCAAACGCTCAAAGGGGGTCTTGGGCATATAGGTATGGGAAACGTGCTTTAATTCTATTGACATAAGGCCCTCACCAAATCCTCCCTGTTAATAATCGACTCAGACAGCTTAACGCCTCGCTGCTGCAATCTATAGGCCAGCTCCGCCGCCATGGGAACTGCCAAGCCCCTTTTTTTCATGGTACCGATATCCCTGAATATCTCCCTTGGGGTACCAGCTGCCACCATATGCTTCTGATCCATTACAAATATCCGATCCGCCAGGGCCGCCTCCTCCATAAAGTGAGTAATATACACAATGGTTATTCCCCGCTCCCTGTTTAGCCGGGAAACCGTTTCCATCACCTCATGACGGCCCCGTGGGTCCAGCATGGCAGTTGGTTCATCCAGTACAAGGCATCGGGTATTCATGGCCAATGCCCCGGCAATGGCCACCCGCTGCTTTTGTCCCCCTGACAGATGGTGGGGGGAAAAGTGACGAAATTCCTCCATATTAACTGCCCTAAGGGCTGCCGTAACATTCCGCCGTATCTCATGGGGGTCAAGGCCGATATTTTCCGGGCCAAAGCCGATATCATCCTCCACAATGGCCGCAATAATCTGATTATCAGGATTTTGGAACACCATACCAATCTGCCGTCTGATATCGTAGGTATGGGCTTCATCGGTGGTATCCATGCCATCCACCAGGCATTTTCCTGAGGAGGGCAGCAGCAGTCCGTTAAAATGCTTTGCCAATGTGGATTTACCGGAGCCGTTTGTGCCCAGCACAGCCACAAACTCCCCCTCATTTATCTTCATATTGACCCTGTCTACCGCCAGCTGCTGATTTTCCATGCCGGCATTATAAATATGAGTCAAATCAATGCATTCAATAAAGCTCATGCAAAACACCTCTAAGTCAACATTATAACGCAGTTCCATTGTCAACGCAATTAAGAATAAAGGTTAACGTTAATTATTAGAAAAATATCATTTGGGGATAATACTCAGTGACAGAAAATTTCTTTTTTTTCATATAAAAGGCGGGAATAGTTTTCTGGAACATTAAGTTTTATTACGTTAAAAAGATATTTTTCCTTACTTGCTCAACGGGAAAACATCCACTGTCTGAGCGAAGCGAGTTTGGATTTTTCACGGTGTTCATTATTAGGAAAAATATCTTTTAGGAATAAAACTGGGTGACAGAAAACTGTTCACGTCTATATATACAAAAAGAGACACTCCATAAGGAATGCCTCTTTCATATGTCTTAGCTGTAAATTACTTTACCAGCTCAAGGATAACCATAGGAGCTGCGTCGCCACGACGTGGACCCAGCTTCAGGATACGGGTATAACCACCCTGACGATCCTTGCACTGCTCAGCAATATCACTGAACAGCTTTCTAACAACATCTTCATCAGCAAGCTGTGCAATAGCCTGACGACGAGCAGCCAAATCACCGCGCTTGGCGAGAGTGATAAGCTGTTCTGCAAGGCCGCTGATCTCCTTGGCCTTAGCCTCGGTAGTCTCAATGCGCTCATGCTTGAAGAAGGAAGTCAGAATGCTCTTGAACAGTGCCTTACGGGCACTGGAGTTACGACCTAATTTTCTGTAAGCCATTTATTTCCCTCTTTCCTATATCTTAATCTCGAAATGTCAATCAGTCATCTGCCAAATCATCAGCAGAACCATCATTTTCCTTAAGTGACAGGCCCAATTCCTGAAGCTTGTTCTTGATTTCCACCAAGGACTTACTGCCAAGATTACGAACCTTCATGATTTCTGCCTCGGACTTATTAATGAGGTCACGAACCGTCTTAATATCTGCCCTCATCAAGCAATGATAAGAACGAACCGTAAGCTCAAGCTCCTCAACCTTCTTGTCAAGGATTGGGGCATCCTTCATGTCAATCACGTCATTGGCAGGCTTAACTTCCTCAACCACTGCCACTGGCTTGGTATCAATAACCAGATTGCTGAACAGCTTCAATCTGGCAATCAAAATACCGGATGCCTTGCTGACAGCCTCCTCCGGAGTAATGGAGCCATCGGTCCAAACCTCCATGGTAAGCTTGTCATAATCCACCTCATTGCCCACCCGGGTATCTTCAACCCGATAATTAACGCGGCGTACCGGGGAGAAAATCGAGTCAATAGGAATCTCGCCGATAACCTGATCAGGCTTTTTGTTCTTGTCACCTGGAACATAGCCAAGGCCATGCTCTACAGTCATCTCTATATTAAGAGATCCTGTACTGTTAACAGTTGCAATATGCAGGTCAGGATTAAGGATTTCAATATCAGCATCGTGAATAATATCAGCTGCTGTTACCTCCTTTTCACCCTGAACCTCGATGCGGATTGTCTTAGGTTCATCGCTGTGCATCTTAAGGCAGAGTTCCTTAAGGTGAAGGATGATGTTGGATACATCATCACGAACACCGGGAACTGTGGAGAACTCATGCAACACACCATCTATTCTGATGGAGGTAATTGCTGCACCTTGTAAAGAGGACAAGAGAATACGGCGAAGGCTGTTACCAAGGGTAATGCCATAACCGCGCTCCAAAGGCTCGCAGATGAACTTGCCATAGCGGCCGTCCTCACTGATTTCCTCTATCTCAATCTCAATCTTTTGCTTGTCGATTTCGATCATCTGGAATTGCCCTCCTCAATAAATCAATGCATATATGTACAAATACAACAATAATACACAGATATTATTTGGAGTACAATTCTACGATAGCCTGGCTGTCAACAGGAACATCGAAGTCATCAGCAGCAGGGAATCTGTTGATGGTACCGGTGAAATTGTCGGAACCTACAGTAATCCAGGCTGGAACACTCAATGCGCTGTTGGACTCGGAAAGCTCCTTGAAGAATGCGTTGGAGCGGGCCTTTTCAGCAACAGCCACAACATCATTTACATCAACCAGAGCAGATGGAATGTCCAGACGCTTGCCATTCAGGGTAATATGACCATGACGAACGAGCTGACGGGCCTGCTTACGGGTGGAAGCGAGACCAAGACGGAATACTACATTGTCGATTCTTCTCTCGAGAAGGCTGATGAGGTTATCACCGGTGATACCCTGCATCTTCTTGGCCTTGTTATAGTAAGAACGGAACTGCTTCTCCAGTACACCGTAAATAAACTTTGCCTTCTGCTTTTCCTTCAGCTGTACACCATACTCGGAAACCTTGCCCCGGGTACGACGTGGCTGACGGTTGGAACTCTTATTCAGACCAATAACACCTGGCTCGATACCGAGGGAACGGCATCTCTTCAGTGCTGGTACTCTATCAATTGCCATTTAGTTTGCACCTCCCATTATACTCTTCTACGCTTTGGCGGACGGCAACCATTATGAGGAATTGGGGTAACATCCTTAATCATGCTAACCTCAAGACCAGTTGCCTGGAGGGAACGGATTGCTGCCTCACGGCCGGCACCAGGACCCTTAACGTAAACATCAACCTGCTTCAAGCCATGCTCCATAGCAGCCTTTGCAGCAACCTCTGCTGCCATCTGAGCTGCAAACGGAGTGCTCTTTCTGGAACCACGGAAACCGAGGCCGCCAGCGCTTGCCCAGGAAAGTGCATTACCGTTTTTGTCGGTCAGGGTAACGATAGTATTATTAAAGGTGGAGCTGATATGAGCAACACCAAATTCGATATTTTTACGGTCCTTTTTCTTAGGACGTACAGACTTCTTAACTGCCACTCTAACTCCTCCTTACTTCTTCTTACCAGCTACAGCCTTTTTAGGGCCTTTACGGGTACGTGCGTTATTCTTTGTGTTCTGTCCCCGTACAGGAAGACCCATACGATGACGACGACCACGATAGCAGCCGATCTCAACGAGTCGCTTTATATTCAGGGACTGCTCACGACGAAGGTCACCCTCTACTACTACCTGCTTATCGATGATATCACGAAGCTTAATAACCTCGTCTTCGCTCAGATCACGGGTACGGGTATCTGGGTTAACACCAGTCTCCTTTAACAATCTCTGGGATGTGGTAAGACCAATACCATAGATATATGTTAATGCAATCTCAATTCTCTTATCACGTGGCAAATCTACACCGGCAATACGTGCCATACATCAAGCACCTCCTTCTTAATTATCCTTGTCTCTGTTTATGTTTTGGGTTCTCGCAAATAACCATTACACGACCCTTACGCTTAATAACCTTGCATTTTTCACAAATTGGTTTAACCGATGGTTTAACTTTCATTGCGTTATGCCCCTTTCATGTAGTATCCTTGACCTTTCAAGGATTATTTAAAACGATAGGTGATACGGCCACGAGTTAAATCATAAGGTGTCAGCTCAATAGTGACCTTATCCCCTGGCAGAATGCGTATAAAATTCATTCGAATCTTACCGGAAACATGCGCCAAGACAACATGACCGTTCTCCAACTCCACCTGGAACATTGCATTTGGCAGTGCTTCCAGGACTTTACCTTCAACTTCAATTACATCTTGTTTAGACATAAGTGGTATTGCTCCTTAGTGTCATAACCTAGGAAAGGTGGCCGCAGGAGCGGCCCCATTTTCCGGCATAGCAGCATCAGCTGCACGATTCTTCTATAATAACTCGGTAGTACCAGGCAAAACACCTGTACATGACTCTTAAGCCTTCAGGGCATCAACAATATCCTTGAAAACCTTATCAATAGCCTGACGTCCATCAATCTCCAAGTATAAACCAGCCTTCTGGTAATAGTCAATCAATGGCTTGGTCTGAGCTTCATACACGGACAACCGATTTTTCATGGTTTCCTCGGTGTCATCTGCTCTCTGATAGAGCTGGCCGCCACACTCATCACATTTGCCTTCAACCTTGGAAGGGCTAAAGGATACGTGATAGGTAGCACCACAGCTCTTGCAGATTCTGCGTCCTACTGCTCTCTCTACGAGGTCAGAGGAAGGAACCGTGATATTAACCACACTCTTCAGGCTCAGGCCCAAATCAGCCAAAATCTTGGTGAGGGCATCAGCCTGATCAACTGTACGAGGGAAACCATCCAGAATAAAGCCCTTCCTGCAGTCATCCTGAGCGAGACGCTCACGGACAATGCCGATGGTAATTTCATCTGGAACAAGGTTTCCGGCATCAATACATGCCTTCGCCTGCTTTCCAAGCTCAGTACCCTCCTTGATAGCGGCACGGAACATGTCGCCGGTGGAAATATGCGGAATACCGAACTTTTTCACCAGGTTAGCAGCCTGAGTGCCTTTACCGGCACCCGGAGGGCCCATTAAAAGTAAATGCATTTAATTTTCCTCCTAATCCATAAAACCTTGGTAATGACGCATAACAACCATGGACTCAATCTGCTTCATGGTGTCAAGGCCAACGCCCACAACAATCAGCAATGCAGTTCCGCCAAAGTTCACACCCTCAAGGTGAGTTGCAGATGCAATAAAGGTTGGAAGAACAGCTACAAGAGCCAGGAATATGGCGCCAGCAAGCGTAATTCGAGTCATGACATAATCTAAATATTCTGCCGTTGGCTCACCCGGACGAATGCCCGGGATAAAACCACCGTATTTTTTCAGATTCTCTGCCATATCCGATATCTTTACAGTAACCGCGGTGTAAAAATACGTGAAGAAGATAATCAACAATGCGTACACTGTTGTTTGTAGCGGTGTACCCCACGCAAAATACCCGGCAATCTGTTTTACCCAGGGGATATCAATAAACTGGGCAATAGTTACTGGAAACATCAGCACGGATGACGCAAAGATTATTGGAATAACTCCCGCGGTGTTAACCTTAAGCGGGATGTGACTGGACTGTCCGCCATAGGATTTATGGCCAACAACCCTCTTCGCATATGATACCGGAACCCGGCGATAGGCTGTGTGAATTGCAACAACGAACACAATCATCGCTACGGCAATCACTGCGAAGAAGAAAACATTAATATAACTAATGGTTCCTGTCTGTAAGTAATTATAAATCTTTCCGATGTTGGTTGGCAACGCAGCAACGATACCGGCGAAAATGATCAGTGAGATACCATTACCTACGCCGTTGGCTGTTATCTGTTCACCAAGCCACATGAGGAAGACTGTACCTGCGGTCAGTGTAATCGCAATAATGAGGATTGACACCGGACCTGGATTTAATATAGCCTGCTTCAAGCCAATGGACATACCCAAGGCCTGTAAGAAGGCAAGAACTACTGTGAAATATCTTGTAACCTTGGTGGTTTTTTTATAGCCCTCCTGGCCTTCCTTGGACCATTGCTCCAATGTAGGTACGACCACATTCAGGAGCTGAATGATGATGGAGGCGTTGATGTAAGGCGTAATACTCATGGCAAATACGGAGAATTTACTGAGAGCACCACCGGAAAACATATCCAGTAAACCGAAAAGACTGCCATTGTTGAACAGTGATTCAATCGCTGATGGATCCACACCCGGAACAGGAATATGAGTACCCATTCTGAAGATGGCGAACATTACCAGCGTAAAGGTGATCTTTGCCCGAAGCTCCGGAATCTTGACGATATTAGAGAGAGCTGATAACAAATCAGATCACCTCGTCTTTTATCACCTCAACTTTTCCACCTGCTGCAGTAATTTTTTCTTCTGCAGTTTTGGTGAAGCCGTTGGCTACTACAGTCAGCTTCTTGGTGAGCTCACCGTTGCCGAGAATGCGAATACCATCGCGAACGTTTTTCAGAACACCAGCATCGATTAATGCAACTGCATCAACGGTAGCTCCATCCTCAAAACGGTTCAGGGTCTCAACATTCACCTCTGCATAAACCTTGGCGAAGATGTTCTTGAAACCGCGCTTTGGCAATCTACGATACAAAGGCATCTGACCACCCTCGAAACCAGTGCGGACGCCACCGCCGGAACGGGACTTCTGACCCTTCTGGCCTCTGCCGGAAGTCTTGCCATTGCCGCTGCCCAGACCACGACCAACGCGGAATGCGTTTTTACGGGAGCCAGGAGCTGGAGATAATTCATTTAACTTCATCTTTTTAGTGCACCTCCTTGATCTCAAGCCTGCTCTTCAACAGTTACGAGATGCTCTACCTTGTGGATCTGGCCACGGAGAGACTCACTGTCTTGAAGCTCTACTGAGGAATTCAATTTCTTAAGTCCTAATGCTTTAATAGTAGCACGCTGAGTAGCTGGTCTGCCGATCAGGCTTCTGGTAAGAGTTATTTTCAATTTTGCCATTTCAAAACCCTCCTTAACCTAAAAGTTCCTGTACGGTCTTACCGCGAAGCTCAGCTACCTTCTCAGCCTGCTTCAGCTGCTCAAGACCCTTCAAGGTTGCACGAACCATGTTATTAGGATTGGAAGAACCAAGGGATTTGGTCAAAATATCCTTGATGCCGGCAAGCTCAAGAACTGCACGGGCCGGACCACCGGCGATAACACCGGTACCTTTGGCAGCTGGCTTCATCAATACGCGACCTGCACCGAAAATGCCAATCATCTCATGTGGAATAGTAGTATCCTTCAGGGAAACCTCTATCAGGTTCTTCTTGGCGTCTTCAACGCCCTTGCGGATTGCCTCTGGAACCTCTGCAGCCTTACCCAAGCCTGCACCAACCTGACCCTTCTCATTACCAACAACAACAAGTGCGCTGAAGGAGAAGCGACGGCCGCCCTTAACAACCTTAGCAACTCTATTAATATATACAACTTTTTCCTGGAACTCAGGAGTTTCGTTGTCGATTCTAGCCATCTATGTACCTCCTTTACAAATATTAGAATTTCAAGCCAGCTTCACGAGCGGCTTCAGCAAGTGCTGCAACACGGCCATGATATACATAACCACCACGGTCGAAAACTACTTCGGTAATGCCCTTTTCCAGAGCGCGCTTTGCAACTGCCTCGCCAACCTTCTTGGCAGCCTCTACGTTACCGCCGTAGTTCTGGAAATCCTTATCCTTTGTGCTGGCAGATACGAGAGTAACACCATTAACATCGTCAATTACCTGGGCGTAAATGTTGCTCAGGCTGCGGAAAACGTTAAGACGTGGTCTCTCAGCAGTGCCGGAAATATGATTGCGTACCCGCAGGTGACGCTTCTGACGAGCTTTATTTTTATCTTCCTTTACAAACACTGTCGGTTACTCCTTTCTGGTTATTATTTCTTACCCTTGGCGCCAGCCTTACCTACCTTGCGGCGGATGTGCTCGCCCTCGTACTTAATACCCTTGCCCTTATATGGCTCTGGTCTTCTGTAGTCGCGAACCTTGGCTGCTATAGCACCAACCACTTCCTTATCAATACCGTTTACAACGATCTTGGTAGGATTTGGTACCTCGAAAACGATACCTGTTGGCGGCTCAACAATAACTGGGTGAGAGAAACCCAGAGACAGGTTCAGGTTCTTGCCCTGGAGCTGTGCTCTGTAACCAACACCGTTGATCTCAAGAGTCTTAGCATAGCCCTCAGTTACACCAACAACCATGTTGTTGATAAGGGTACGGGTAAGACCGTGAAGAGATCTGTGATCTTTATTATCTGAAGGACGCTCTACAGTAAGTACACCGTCCTCTAATTTAATATTCATATCCTGGCTGAAGGAGCGAACCAATTCGCCCTTTGGGCCCTTTACGGTAACCTTGTTGCCATCCTCAATCTTGACGTTAACGCCAGCTGGGATAGTAATAGGTGCTCTACCAATTCTAGACATCTGTACACCTCCTGACTTCTAAATAATTACCAAACGTAAGCTACAACCTCGCCGCCGAGACCAGCCTTGCGAGCATTCTTATCGCTCATGATTCCCTTGGAAGTGGAAATGATGGCGATACCCAAACCGCCCAGAACTCTTGGGAGCTCAGCAGCCTTTGCGTACTGACGCAGGCCAGGCTTGGAAATACGCTTAATACCAGTAATTACCTTCTCACGGTTAGGACCGTACTTCAGGGATACAGTGATTACACCCTGCTTGCCATCCTCAGTGAAGGTGAAGTCATTGATGAAGCCCTCTTCCTTAAGAACGCCGGCGATGGCCTTCTTAATGTTAGAGCCAGGAATTTCAACCTTTTCATGATAAACGGAGTTTGCATTGCGCAAACGAGTCAACATATCTGCAATAGGATCAGTCATTACCATTTAAACCGATATCCTCCTTTCATTTTCGCCTTTAGTTACCAGCTAGCCTTGGTTACGCCAGGAATGGCACCCTTGTAGCTCTGCTCTCTGAAACAAATACGGCACATATCGAACTTTCTGATATAACCGTGCGGACGACCGCAAATCTTACATCTGTTGTACTTGCGAACAGGGAACTTTGGCTCCTTGCTCCACTTTTCAATCATTGCCTTCTTGGCCACAGTCAGTACCTCCTTCTTTACGCTTTAAAAGGCATACCCATGAGCTTCAGGAGCTCACGAGCTTCCTCATCAGTCTTGGCAGTTGTTACAACTACGATATTCATACCACGGAGCTTGTCAATCTTGTCATACTCAATCTCAGGGAAAATAAGCTGCTCCTTCAGGCCCACTGCGTAGTTACCGCGACCGTCGAAAGAATTGGAACTGATACCACGGAAGTCACGAACCCGTGGGAGTGCAACATTCATGAACTTGTCAAGGAACTGATACATGCGAACGCCGCGAAGGGTAACCTTGGCACCGATTGGCATGCCCTGACGAAGCTTCCAGGCTGCCAGAGACTTCTTTGCTCTGGTGAGAATTGGCTTCTGGCCTGCGATAATAGTCAAATCATTTACTGCGGAGTCAAGAGCCTTAGGATTGCCTACAGCCTCGCCAACACCCATGTTAATGATAATCTTAGAGATTTTTGGGAGCTCCATAACATTCTTGTAACCGAACTTTTCAGTCAGAGCAGGAACTACCTCTTTTACGTACTTTTCCTGTAATCTATCCACTAGATGGTCCTCCTTTCTTTATTATTTGGTCTGGTCTATAACTTCGCCGCACTTCTTGCAGGCGCGTACAGACTTACCATTTACATCCTTGTGAGCAATACGGGTAGCCTTGCCACATGCCGGGCATACGAGCATAACCTTTGCTGCGAACATAGGAGCTTCTTTAACAAGGATGCCACCCTGTGGGGCACTCTGATTAGGCTTGGTGTGACGCTTAACCTTGTTCACGCCCTCAACTACAACCTTATTCTTCTTAGGCAGAGCCTGAATAACCTTGCCCTGCTTGCCTTTATCTTTACCGGACAATACCAATACGGTATCGCCCTTCTTTACATGCAGTTTTGTAAGAGACAAAATAGCACCTCCTAACTATTAAAGAACTTCAGGAGCCAGGGAAACGATCTTCATGAAATCTTTATCACGAAGCTCTCTGGCAACTGGTCCAAAAATACGGGTTCCTCTTGGAGTCTTATCCTCCTTGATAATTACGGCAGCGTTCTCGTCGAAACGGATATAAGAACCATCGTTACGACGCTGGCCCTTCTTGGAACGGACTACAACGGCCTTAACAACGTCACCCTTCTTTACCATACCGCCAGGGGATGCAGATTTTACTGCAGCCACAATAATATCACCAATATTGGCATACTTGCGATAAGAACCGCCAAGAACACGGATGCACATAATTTCCTTAGCACCGGTGTTGTCGCCAACATTGAGTAAAGTCTGTTGCTGAATCATCAGTTAACCTCCTCAACCAGAATTTCCATCATCAGGAAATTATTTAGCCTTCTCAACGATCTCTACAAGTCTCCAACGCTTATCCTTGGAAAGTGGACGGGTTTCCATAATGGAAACAGTGTCACCAATGTGAGCCTCGTTATTTTCATCATGGGCCTTGAACTTTACAGTCTTCTTAACGGCCTTTTTATATAATGCATGCTGCTCGATGTCAAGAACTGCTACTACAATAGTCTTGTCCATCTTGTCGCTTACTACCTTACCAACTTTAGTCTTGCGTTCATTTCTTTCGCTCATTAGGGAGCCTCCTTTCATATGCATATCAATTCGTTCAATTAAGCATTAGCCTGTTCAGTCTGTACAGTCTTAATACGGGCAATAGTCTTCTTAACTTCCTTGATACGCATTGGGTTCTCCAACTGACCGGTAGCCAGCTGGAAACGGAGGTTAAATAACTCCTCTTTGAGAGAAGCAAGTTTCTGGTTAAGTTCCTCAGCGCTCAAATCACGAATTTCATTAACCTTCATTTACTTCACCGCCCTCTGCTTCTAAATCTTCACGAACTACGAACTTTGTCTTGATTGGCAGCTTGTGGCCTGCAAGACGCATAGCCTCAGCAGCTACCTCACGAGATACGCCGTCCATTTCGAACATTACGCGGCCTGGCTTAACTACTGCTACCCAGTACTCTGGTGAGCCCTTACCGGAACCCATACGAGTCTCAGCAGGCTTTGCAGTTACAGGCTTGTCAGGGAAAATCTTGATCCAAACCTTACCACCACGCTTAATGTAACGAGTCATAGCAATACGGGCTGCCTCAATCTGTCTGTTGGTGATCCATGCCGGCTCAAGAGCTACAAGACCATACTCACCATGAGAAACCTTGTTGCCACGCTGAGCCTTACCCTTCATGCGACCACGGAACTGTTTACGATATTTTACTCTCTTTGGTAATAACATTAAGCTTCGCTCCCTTCAACAGCAGCAACAGGCTGCTTTCTCTCAGGAAGAACCTCACCCTTGAAGATCCAAACCTTGATACCGATACGGCCATAAGTGGTAGCTGCCTCAGCAGTACCATAGTCGATGTCAGCACGCAGAGTATGAAGAGGAATGGAACCTTCGCGATAGGATTCGCTACGGGCAATCTCGGCACCGCCAAGACGGCCGCTGCACATAATCTTAATACCCTTTGCACCAAGACGCATAGTACGGCCTACTGCCTGCTTCATAGCACGACGGAAGGCAATACGGCGCTCCAGGGAGCCTGCAATGTTCTCAGCCACCAGAGTTGCATCCATATCAGGATTCTTAATCTCTTCAATGCTGATATCTACACTGCTGTTAGTGAACTTCTTGAGACCGGCCTTAATCTGCTCAATGCCGGAGCCGCCACGGCCGATTACCATACCAGGCTTTGCGGTGTGGATAGTCAGCTTGAGACGGTTCTTGGAACGCTCAGTCTCAATCTTGGAAACGCCGGAGCTCTGAAGAAGGTTCTTCAGGTGACGGCGAATTTTAATATCTTCATGCAGATTTGCTGCATAATCTTTGCCAGCATACCACTTAGCATCCCAAGTCTTTACGATGCCAAGTCTAATACCATGTGGATTTACTTTCTGACCCAAGTTTATAACCTCCTTTTATTACTTTTCGTCTACTGCTACGGTGATGTGGGAAGAACGCTTCAAAATCTTGAAGGCCTGGCCACGGGAACGCGGATGAATACGCTTCATTGTTGGTCCCTGATCAACGAAACAAGAAGAAACATAGAGGTTATCAACATTCATGTCAAAGTTGTTCTCAGCGTTTGCTACTGCACTCTTGAGAACCTTTTCTATAGCTTCAGCACCAACCTTTGGTGTGAACTTTAAAATCGCAAATGCATCAACAACGCTCTTGCCACGGATAAGATCCATGACTACGCGTACCTTGCGAGGTGCAATGCGAACATATTTAGCAACTGCTTTTGCTTCCACAGAGGAATCCTCCTTTCAAAATCTTATCTAAGACCGGTCTTTCTCTCTTCACCGGCATGGCCCTTGAATGTACGGGTTGGTGCGAATTCACCAAGCTTATGACCAACCATATCCTCAGTTACATAAACTGGAACATGCTTACGGCCATCATGTACTGCGATAGTGTGACCAACAAAGGTTGGCAGAATAGTTGAGCTTCTGGACCAGGTCTTTACGACCTTCTTGTCGTTAGCTGCATTCAGGGCATCAATTTTCTTAGTTAAGCTTTCATGAACATAAGGTCCCTTTTTTACTGATCTTGACAATTTATATCCTCCTTCCGGTGATTATCTCTTATTTGGTACGGCCTTTAACGATTAACTTATCAGAAGCCTTCTTACGGCGGGTCTTGGCACCCATAGCGCATTTACCCCATTTGGTAACAGGATGCTTGCGGCCAACTGGGCTGCGGCCCTCACCACCACCATGTGGATGGTCATTAGGGTTCATAGCTACACCGCGGTTCTCCGGGCGAATACCCAGCCAACGGGAACGGCCAGCCTTACCAATAGTGATGTTCATGTGCTCGGCATTGCCAACTACGCCGATAGTGGCACGGCAGTTAACATGTACCTTGCGCATTTCACCGGATGGCATACGAAGGGTTGCATAATCACCCTCAATTGCCATGAGCTGTGCAGAAGCACCAGCGGAACGTACCAGCTGGGCACCCTTACCAATCTTCAGTTCAACATTGTGAACCTCGGTACCTACTGGAATGTTCTTTAATGGGAGACAGTTACCTGGCTTGATGTCCGCATTAGGACCGGACTCAACCACGTCTCCTACCTTAAGACCGTTTGGAGCGATAATATAACGCTTCTCACCGTCTACATAATTTAAAAGTGCAATACGGGCACTGCGGTTTGGATCGTACTCGATGGTAGCAACCTTGGCCGGAATACCGTCCTTGGTCCGCTTAAAGTCAATAATACGATATAAACGCTTATGGCCGCCGCCCTGATGACGAACGGTCAATCTACCCTGCTGATTACGGCCACCGTGCTTCTTCAGACGCTCAACAAGGGACTTCTCAGGCTTATCAGTAGTGATTTCTTCAAAAGATGCTACAGTCATGAATCTTCTGCCTGCAGAATATGGTTTAAAACTCTTTACTGCCACTTAATTAACCTCCTTTTCCCTAATCTTACGCTTCGAAGAACTCGATGGTTTCGCCAGCTGCAAGTTTAACAATAGCTTTCTTATAATCGGAACGCTTACCAACGAAGCGGCCCATACGTTTTTTCTTACCTTCAACATTGACAGTGTTTACACCGGCAACCTTTACATTGAAGATAGTGGAAACTGCCTTGGCAATTTCAATCTTGTTGGCAGCCTTGGCTACCTCAAATACATATTTGCCCTCAGCCATGAGAGTAGTGCTCTTTTCAGTAATGAGAGGGCGAATGATAATATCACGTGCTTCCATTATGCGTATACCTCCTCAATACGAGCAACGGCATCCTTGGTGATGAACAGCTTGTCAGCATTCAGGATGTCAAATACATTCAGGCCGATGGTGTTAATGGTCTTAACACCTGGGATATTACGGGAAGACTTGTCAACGTTCTCTGCATAATCAGCAGTAACGATGAGGGACTTCTTATCTGCACTAAAGCTCTTCAGCATATTAACTACTTCCTTGGTCTTAGGAGCATCGAAGTTAATGCTGTCGAGAACTACAATTTCACCATTAGCAACCTTGTCGGACAGGGCGCACATGATAGCCAGGCGACGCTGCTTACGAGGCATGCTGAATGCGTAGGAGCGTGGAGCAGGACCAAATACGGTGCCGCCACCTACCCAAATTGGGGAACGGGTGGATCCACTGCGGGCACGGCCGGTACCCTTCTGCTTCCAAGGCTTACGGCCACCGCCGCGAACCATGCTGCGGGTCTTGGTGGCATGATTGCCATGGCGCTGAGCAGCCAACTGCATAACTACAGCCTGATGTACCAGACCTGCGTTCATCTCTACGCCAAAAATATTTTCATTTAACTCGAGATCGCCAACCTTGTTGTTAGCGATATCGTAAATTGCTACTGTAGGCATTATTACTTATCCTCCTTCCGAATTAGTTTTTACCCGGTTTAACGGTTGCCTTAACAATTACCAGACCCTTCTTAGGACCAGGAATTGCGCCCTTGATAAGGAGCAGGTTACGATCTGCATCTACTCTTACAATGGAAAGACGCTGTACGGTAACCTTGTTGCCGCCCATCTGACCTGGCAGCTTCTTACCTTTAAGCACACGACCACCGTGACCACTGATCATCGCACCTGTAGAACCAGGCTCACGATGAGACTTGGAACCATGTCCCATTGGTCCACGAGCAAAATTATGACGCTTGATACCGCCGGCAAAGCCCTTGCCCTTGGAGGTACCGGTAACGTCAACTAATTCTCCGGCGGAAAATATATCAACACCGATTACATCACCGGTGTTATATTCAGAAGCATCAGTCAAACGCATCTCGCGGATGTACTTTACAGGAGTAACACCAGCCTTTGCGAAATGACCCTTCATAGGCTTGTTTACCTTGTGTTCCTTGACTACGCCGAAGCCAAGCTGTACTGCATTATAACCATCATTTTCAACAGTCTTGTTCTGTACAACTACATTGTTGCCAGACTCAACAACTGTAACTGGAACAACCTGACCCTCTTCAGTGAAGATCTGAGTCATGCCCAGCTTTCTACCTAAAATTGCTTTAGCCAATTATTCCACCTCCTCTTATAACTTAAGCTCGATATCAACACCTGCAGGCAGTTCAAGACGGGTCAAAGCGTCAACTGTCTTTGGGGTTGGCTCCAGAACATCAATAAGACGCTTGTGAGTTCTCATTTCAAACTGCTCACGGGAGTCCTTATTAACGTGTGGAGAACGCAGAATTGTGTATACCTGCTTCTCAGTTGGGAGCGGAATAGGGCCAGATACCTGTGCACCAGTTCTCTTGGCAGTTTCAACAATCTTAACTGCACTCTGATCCAATGCCTTGTGATCATAAGCCTTCAAACGAATTCTGATTTTCTGCTGCTTAGACAATTTATTTTCCTCCTTCTCGTCCGGGCTCCAGGCCCAAACATTTCTCCGTAGTAGTTCCCTTGCTAACGCCCGAAGCGTTGCAAGCCATCTACCACGTCATCGCATTGGGGGTACTTAGAAGCACACCGCTTCTTATTATATATACCATACTGAAAATGTCAATA
>NZ_CAMYWM010000041.1 GCF_947302755.1 uncultured Anaerovibrio sp. | reverse complement strand
CAGGCTAACCAGAGCAGCTCCAACGTACTCAGCTTACTCCAGTAATTGGATAGTAGCATTTGAAACTCAACATAACCATAATCTTGGACCGCTCGACCGAGCGGTCCTTTTTTATCTGTTCATTTTTTCTTCAACACCCTTTAGAAAATCACCATTAATTCCGATGTATAATATGAAATGTGGTTTAAGCTTTATTATTATAGGGTAACCATGCTTTAGGTGGTGAGACTAAATGGTGATTACAAATAATGTTTCAGCCAACATGATACTGGGACATTTAAATATAAATGTAAAAAATAAATCAAAGGCTACTAAGCAACTGGCATTGGCGGAAAAAATATGTAATGCCGGGGATGATGCTTCTACCTATGCCATATCTGAGAAAATGCGGGTGTCCATACGTGCCTTGAATCAGGCGGATGCCAATGTGCAGAATGGTGCTTCCATGCTGAAGGTGGCAGAGGGAGCCATTCAAAGTCAGATAAATCTCCTTCGCACTGTAAAGGAGCGGGTTATTAATGCCCACAATGATACTAATACTGACGCTGACAGGCTGATTATTCAAAAGGAAATTACAAATTACTACAATGAGATAAATGATATTGCCGCAGAGACTACCTTTAATGGCAAGCATCTTTTATTGGGAACCAAGGTTCAGGAATCGGTAAAAAGCTGGTATAAACTGGACCGTGCAGAAGCACTGGAGGACAGTGATACCCTAGGGCTCATTTCCGGCAGCATTGCCACTTTGGACGGGCAGACAGGGCCGTTTAGTATTTTTGGGGCCTCCACCGACGAGGTGCCAAATGATGGTTATAATGTGAAGACTATCAGCGCAACTGCTATTCCAGGGTATGATAGAGCTGCCACAACTACAGCATCCAAATCCAATCTTCATGCTGGCACACCTAATAAACCTAATAAAATAGAATTAAACTTGGGAGATCATACTAAACGTAGTAGTTTATATGATACTTCTTTTAAAGTGATATATCCCGGCGGTGAAGAAACTTTTGTAATTTCTAATTACAGTGGTCAGCAATACCGAGGAATTGACAGTAGCCACATAATTGATGGCCACGAGCAATCAATAAGCCAGATTGCTTCCCTGATAGCCAGTGTATTGCAAAATATAATGCACGTTAGTTATAGTACTACGACTACCGGTGCAAGAATTATCGAGTTAACCACAGTTGATACGGGTGATAAAACCAACGATATAAGTCAATATAATGTTGTGGGAGTTGCTTTGGCAGGTGGCGATGGTTATACAGCAACCACTGCTTTACCTGCTACTACAGCTGTTGATAATAAACAGACAGGTGAGAATGGCCTTACAGCCCACTGGGACTGGGATTTATCATCCTATAATACCACCAGCTCCAGCACTACAGAAAGCTTTATTTCCCAGCTAGTTGGGAAGGGCTTTTCCCATAGTGGACTTGGTACCACATATGAATTTATTGATTCTGCCAAATCGCCTACCATTGACAGCGTTTCCAAGCTTGACGGGGCCAACGTTATTGATTTGAATGCTGTAAGAAACGCTGTAAGCGGTGGTCAGACATTGGCGGAGGCCTTTGCTAATTTGGTAGTTTCCCGTATGGGGTCAGTGGCAGAGATTGTGAAAAACAGTTCAAATCAGGTAACTGGTATAAAGATTAATGCCACAGTTCCCGGTGATGAGGGTAATGACCAGTACATTTCCTTCAAACAGGGAGATTTGCGGGATTATACCATTGATTTTTCCTCAGTGTTTAGCTCTCAGGGGGCCGGTGGACTGGATGGAAAAGGCTTCAGGTTTTATGATGCCTCCAATCCAAATAAATGGGTGAATGTGCTCTTTGTGGATGGTGTCAATCCAAATGATGATGACCGCCCTGCCAGTGGCACCGGTAATTTGGATATTTCCACATTTGTGGTGGATGTATCCGATGTGACCAGTTTAAAATCCCTTATTTCAACTATTTACAAGGGTGATGGGGATAAAAATCCAGAGGGACTTAATGATTTCTTAAGCCGTACTGGCCAAAATTTCCAGATAGCAGCGGATTATGATAATGGTACCATTACTGTTTATGATACCCGTCGCTATCACGTGCTGGATACTGCCCCACATGCGGCCCAGGGTGCCAAGATTGCCGATGGAATAATGGACAATGTGGTTGAAGATTATCGCTATGTATATGCCAATGATCTGGTTATTCAGCACACAGACAAATCCTCTGCCAATATTCATGTGATTATTCCTCAGACCACCATGGACCACATATTTGGCTATAAAATAGGGGCAGGTTCCCTGGATGATTACAGCGTACTTACCTCGGAAAAGAGAGAAATGCTTCTGGGCTGGGATACACCAACCAAGGTTAGGGGAGCTTTGGACAAGGGATTGCAGTATCTTATTGATGCCAATACCCTTATTGGTGCCCAGATCAATCACATGGAAAATGCGGATGCAAATTTGGTAACGGTTTTAGAGAATACTACGGCTGCCGAATCCGTGATGCGGGATGCAGATATGGCCAAGAGTGCCATGGATTGGGCCAAGTACAATATTTTGTCCCAGGCAACTACGGCGATGCTTAGTCAATTTAATCACAACTCGTCGGATGTACTTGGCTTGTTGCAGTAACAAAATGCTGAGGTTAGGGGTATGTTTGACGTGAAGATTTCCGCAGTGTATATTGCCAAGAATGAGGCACACAATATAGCTCGTTCACTGGATTCCATCAGGGATTCAGTGGACGAGCTTGTTTTGGTTGATACAGGATCTGCCGATGAGACAGTTAAGATTTTTGAGTCTTATGGGGGAAGGGTGTATCATGAAAAATGGGCAGATGATTTTTCTGCTCCCCGTAATATTGCTTTGTCAAAGGCAACGGGGGACTGGATTATCATATTGGATGCAGATGAATCATTTTCCATGGAAACTCGGCAGAATATTAGGGCTGTGCTGGCCCAGGCCTCTGCTGAAACCAATGGCCTGCTGATAAATATGATTAACTATGACAAGGATACGGGAAAGGCTCTGGATGAATTTTACGCCCTGAGGATTGTGCGTAACATACCAGGTCTTAACTATAAGGGCAGAATCCATGAAATGATGTACATAGGTGAAGACTATTTCCATGGATGGCAGCGGGTCAGCCCTCAGCTCTTGACCATTGATCATACGGGTTATACCGCCAGTATTTCACTGGAAAAGAATCAACGAAATATTCGTCTCATGGAGGCGGCCATTTCTGATGGGGAGCCGGCGGAGCGGTATTATACCAACCTTTTTGAGTCCTATTCGGCCCTTGGGAATATGGAAAGGGCATTGTACTACGCCCAGATGGATGTGGCCCGGGGCAGGCAGTCCATAACATACGCCAGCCGCAGCTATCGGGGCTTGATAAGCTATTATGCCAAGGATACCAGTTCAGAGGGTTGCTTAAAGCATCTTCAATGGGTAGAAAAGGCCGTGAAAGACTTTCCGGAGCTGCCGGATTTTCACGCTGAATACAGTGAATGTCTGTATAGGCAAGGAAGATACAGGGAGGCCAAAAGGGAAATAGAGTTGGCCCTGTCCCTGTGCGAAAATTATGATGGCTTGGAGCCATGTCTATTAACACCGGAGATGAAACCATTAATGGAACAGCGGAAACAGGAAATAACCAGACTGGCCGAAAAACAGCCGAAAATAACCATATCGGCCTGTGCCATAGTAAAAAACGAGGAAAATAATATTTATGGCTGGCTGGAAAATGTCAGTGTATTTGCTGATGAAATAATTATAAATGATACGGGTTCTGAGGACAGAACCAAAGAATTTATTGCTAAGTTCAGTGAGGAAAATCCTGATTTGGCCATGGTACTTATTGAGTCCCAGTGGCAGGATGATTTTTCCTTTGCCAAAAATCAATGTCTGGCTGAAGCCACCGGCGACTGGATAGTCTTTACCGATGCGGACGAGACCTTTGTGACACCGGAAAAGGTGCGTTGTGTTATTGGGGAGCAAATAAATGGCAATACCCAGGTTATTATGGTGCCAATGGCCAATGTGGACAGGGACGATAACAACAATATAATAAATACCTTTAGTGTGCCCCGAATTTTCCGCCGTGAAGAAGGCCTTTCCTATGAGGGACGTATCCATGAGATGATTACCATAGGCGGCCGGAGACCGGATAATCTGGCCACAGTCTGGGCTGATAAACGGCTGTTTATGGAGCATACGGGATATTCCACAGGAATTAATGAGAGCAAGGCTCAAAGAAACCTTACGCTATTATTGAAGGATATTGAGGACGGTCAGGATATTGAAAAGCTTTACCAGTATTTGGCAGAAAGCTATTATACTTTGGGCAACTATGCAGAAGCCCTGAACAAGGCCTTGCTGGCTATCCAGTCAGACTATCAGCCTATGGGACATCAGGGGGATATGTATTGGCTGGCCCTGAATGCCATGGAGAAGCTGGATTATTCCCCTGAAGACAAAATGGCCATTGTTGAAGGCGGCATCCGACTTTTGCCTGAGCTGCCGGATTTTTACGCTCGCAAAGGTTCGGTTCAAATGGAAGCCGGAAACTATCACGAAGCAATAAAGTCCTTTAATATGGCTTGGGCTAAAATGGCAAAATACGACGAGGAAGCTGTACATACCAATGCCAGCAACCTAAGATCCATATTGCATCTGCTTTTTGCGGATTGGGGCCGATGCCTGTACAGAACCGGCTATAGTGACATGGCTGAGGAAAAATATCGTGAAGCCCTTAAAATAAATCCTTGGACTGAAACAGCTCTTTGTGGATGGGCAGATATTTACCAGGGACGTACAGCTAAAGACTTTATTGCTTCCCTTGAGGCGATATACGCTGATATTGAAAATAGCCGGGAGTTATTGGCTGATATTTATGCAGTAAACGGTTTTCCTGAACTGGCCGGGTATTTTTTAAAAGTAAAAAAATATTCACTGATTAATGAAAAAGATTACAGTGAAATATATAATAAATCCATGAAGGAAATGGCAGAGATTCTCCCTGCCTTATTTGTGTGTCTGCTGGAAAAATATAATGAGGAATATGTAAAATTGTTGCCGGATAATCTTAAAACACTGGTAAAATATTTACATGGAAAGTCGGTTGACGGTGAAATAAAGGAATGCTTCACAGATTATAGCTCCTTTATGAAAGCCGTAATTGATTTTGGCACCCAGGAGCTTCTGGTGAAATATCTGGGGCTATTGGATTATTTTGCCCCCGATGAGGAAAACAGAGAAAAGCAGCTGTTGGAGGTGGCTGGGCTGCTCCAGAAGAATCATCGGGAAAAAGAGGCCTTGGAGCTTTACCAGCTGTTGCCGGAAGGTTCATCCAAGGCGGATAGTGTTTACTATCAAAATGTGGGCTTCTGCTTGTTCAGGGAAAAAGAGTATGCCAAGGCCTTGGAATACTTCCAGCGGGCAGAGCAAAGTGAGATAGTAAAGTCCTATATCATCTGGTGCCGGGAGGCGATGGAAAATGGCAATTAAGATATCTGCTTGTACCATAACAAAAAATGAAGAGAAAAATTTGCCCAGCTGGCTTAAATGCATGCAGGAGGTGGCAGACGAAATAATTGTGGTGGACACAGGCTCCACCGATGCCACTGTGGATATTGCCCAAAAGGCAGTAGGCAAGGTATATCATTTTAAGTGGATAAATGATTTTGCTGCTGCAAAAAATTATGCCATTGAGCAGGCCACCGGCGACTGGATTTTATTTTTCGATGCAGATGAGACACTCACTACGGCTTCCCGCAAGGTGCTGCGCCATGAGCTGGAAAAGTTTCATAAGGATAAGCAGACAGGCTGTTTGCTGGTTCGGATGCTGGATGTGGATACGGATAATGACAACAGGGTTTTTAATACGGGGATGTTGCCCCGCATTTTTCGCCATACACCTTACATAAGATATTCCGGGGCTATTCATGAACAGGTTACTAACAGCAAGGGTAACCTTAAAATGATTTATGCGGAAAATTTGGAATTTATTCATACCGGTTATTCCCGCAGCATAGTAAAATTAAAGACTGAGCGCAATTTGCCAATAATGCTGTCAGAATTGGAGAAGGCCACCACTGACAAGGACCGTCGTCGTCTCTACCCATATCTTATGGATGCCTATAATACTTTGGGCGACCATGAGAAGGTTCTTTATTATGCCCGGGAATGTATTTCCAATGGTCACAGGATGGTGGGGGCACCGGGACATTTTTACGAAATAATGTCCATGTCCATGTATAATGCAGGAAAATCTTCTAATGAGATATTGGAAACCTTGGAGGAAGCAGAAAAAGCTTTTCCTGATGATCCATTCTTTCATTTCGTAAGATCCATGGTTATGGAGCGGGATGGGGATCTGATAGGTTCGGAAAAGGCGGCAATTCAGGGGTTGAAGCTGCGGCAGGTAATAGAAGAAAAGATAGCCCGGGGCAACGGCGAGCCGGATACCGCCCGGGGCTTCGTTCCTTACGTTTATGAACGGCTGGGGAAATTTAGCGCGTTAAAGCATGATTATAAGAAAGCTGCCGATTATTTTTTGCTGGCCCTGAAATACCATAAAAAACAAACGGATGCTTTGCAGGGGCTGTGTCGTATTTTGACCGGCGTTGATGATGTGGAGCTGATACAGCTGTTAAATTCCGTTTATGACCGGGAAGATGGGGACTATTTGGTTCGTTCCTTAATGGGCCTGGCCAGCAATGGGGTTTTGGCCTATTATGGCAAGACTGTAACAGACTTTAAGGAAGCTTATGTATTTATGGCAGGAGGCCGTTATGACAGCGGAGCTGTCAAGCTGGGGCGACGATTTAAGCAATTGGCCCAGCTGGGGGTATTGAGTGCCCATAATATGGAAAAATACCCGAATGATGGGTATTTGGACGTCCTTTTGGGCAGGGAATATAAGGAAAAACTGCTGAATAGTAATTCCAGTGTTGGTGCTGTATTGAATAGGTTAAAGGATTATCGTGTAAGATCTGAACTGGATAAGATTAGTTTTCCCACAGATAAAATGCCACTGGTCAGCATAATGATTCCCACCTATAATAGGCCGGAGCTTTTTGAACGGACCCTTATGAGTGCCATAAATCAGAAATATCGAAATGTGGAAATATTGGTAAATGACAACAGTACCAATGATGAAACCCAGACTTTGATGGAGAAATACAGGGGAATAGTAAATCTTCACTATTTTCGCAATAAGGAAGCCAGAACCAAGGCTGAAAATTTTGCTCCCTTTGAAAAACAGGCCAAGGGTCAATACCTTCAGTGGTGTATGGACGATGACCTGCTGGGGGCAGATAAGCTATCAAAAATGGTTCCGGTTCTGCGGGATAATCCGAAGATAAGCCTGGTAACCTCTTTGCGGGGAATAATCGACGAGCATGATGAGCCAACGGAACAGGAGAAGGTTATTTCTTTACCTATACCTGAAGGGGAAGATTATGGGTATTATTATGGGGAGGATTTGGCCGGACAAATGTTACTCACTTCAAAAAATCTTCTTGGTGAACCATCTGCTGTGCTGTTCCGTAGGCAGGATTTGCACCATCACTACTGGCAGGCGGAAGCCAAGGGGTATAAGACTATTTCTGACGTGGCCATGTGGTGTGAGCTTTTGGAGAAAGGTCACTGCATAGTGTTTAAGGATCCTCTCAGTTATTATCGTCGTCACGGAGAACAGGAAGGACAGCGGGGAGAAATAATTTTGCTGAGCCGTCTGGAATGGATGCAGCTCATTACCTCCTACTACGAGCAGGGAATATTTATTAAAGACAGGGAAAGCTACCAAAAGGCCCTGATGGTGCTATATAATGAATATAAGAACAGCTTCCGCGATAACGAATATTTGCAGCAGGCGGAAAATTTTGCGGCCTACCAGGAAGCAATGGAATTAATTACAAGGTTGGTATAAGGGTATGAATATAAAACAGGGGCAGTCCTTAATGGACAAGATATACAATCTGCTTGATGAGGGGAAACATCAGGAGGCGGACACCTTAGCTATTAAACTGGCTAAGGAGGCAGAGAAAAAAGGGTGGCAGAAGCTGCTGAGCAATGCTCTGGAAATGCGTGTGGCTATTGCCATCGAGCATAACGAGCTGGAGCATGCCCAGATATTGGCGGATAAATTGGCTAAACAACCAACTACGGCCTATGGACTTTTCCTTCAGGCCCGGCTTTTGATGCAGCAGAAGAAAAATCGCCAGGCCTTGGCAATGGGACGGGAGGCTTACGAATACGCCCAGAGTCACGTTGCTTCTACTCCTAAGGTTATGTTTGAAAAGATTTGTAACCTTTTGGCGAAGCTTCTCAGTAATTATGGTGAAACTGCGGAGTCTCTGGACTATTATTGGAAATCAGTGGAGGCGGCTGATACCTTACAGTTAAAAGCTCTGGAATATAGCAACTATTTATATACCCTACATTTTCTTCATAATGAACCACAGGAATATTTTAAGGCCCATGTTGGTTACAATGAGTTATTTAAGGATATTCCAAGGTATGACCATAAGAAAAAATACCAACTGGAAGCAGTAGAGAGAAGACCAGTGGGGAAAATTCGCATAGGATATATTTCCCCAGATTTGCGCTATCATGTGGTGCTTCGCTTCTGCTGGGTAATGCTGGCAAACTACAATAAGGAGCATTTTGAGGTCTATTGCTATCACAATAATCCAAATGAGGATAAATATAGTGAAGAAATTAAGACCATGACTGATAATTGGTGCAATATCAGTGGCATGAGTGCTAAAGATGCGGCAGAGGTTATTTACAAGGATAAAATAGATATACTGGTGGACCTGGCGGGGCATACATCAAATAATCCCCTGATGGTTCTGGCATATAAGCCTGCACCGGTGCAGATCAGCGGCATAGGCTATTTTGCCACCACCGGATTAAAGACGGTGGATTATTTTATTTCAGATAAATATTTGGCTTCGGAAAAGGAATGTTTTGTGGAGGATATTATTACTCTGGACCATTCTCATTTTTGTTATGCTCCTTTGGGAGAGTTGCCGGAAACAAGGGAAGCTCCTTGTGTAGAAAATGGCTATATTACCTTTGGCAGCTTTAATCATGTCCGTAAGGTCAACGATGAGGTGATGAAGCTGTGGACGGATATTTTAAAGGCAGTGCCGAAATCTCACCTTATCCTGAAATGCTCAGTTTTTGATGATGAATACGGCTATGAGCTTTTTGCAGGGAGATTGCAAAAATTCGGCGTTGATATTCAGTCTGAGGAGTGGAAGAATCGCATTGAGCTTCGGGGCTTTTCCTGGGATTATTTAGAGGAATATGGGGATATAGATATTGCTCTGGATACGTTCCCATATCCTGGTGGTGGCACCACCTGTGATGCTCTTTATATGGGGGTGCCGGTTATTACTTTTAGTGGCAACAGTCACGGAGAACGGTTCGGAAGGAGCCTGCTTTCCAATATTGGGTTATCGGAATTTGTAGTTGACAGCAAGCAGGCGTATTTTGATTTGGCTGTGGCTTTGGCTGGAGCTGGAGAAATAATAAATAATCTCCATATTGGATTGCGGAAGATGATGGAAAAATCTCCTTTGATGGACCGAAGGCTGTATATGGAGGAACTGGAATCGGCATATTGTAAAGTGTGGGCTGAATATGTGGCAAAGTTGCCAGATGTGGAGTGCCCATCTGTTAAAGAGGCCCTGAATTATAGCTTTGACTGCTATAAGGCTGAAGATTATGAGAAGGCCGAAGCGTGGTGCCGTCAGGTCATCAAAGGAGATACAGAGAAAAAGTATTTGGTGGAAGCCACCAGCCTTCTAAGTGATATTTTGCAGGGAAAGCTGGATTTTGTGGGTGCCATGAAGGAAAGCAGGCATGCCCTGGATTTGCTGGCCCTGGAGAATGACAAGGGCACCAAGGAATTTCAGCGACGGCTGTGGACCAATTATGCATCCCGAAGCTATAAACTGGGCTTTGTGGATGAAGCGGTGGATGCCTATGAAGAGGCAGCCAATTTTGTGGATAGTGTTAATGGCAAGCTCAATTTAAAAGGCTCAGCTCTTTTGGCTCTTTTGTGCCGGTGTGAAGATGGGGAAGCAGTGAAGGAAAAGCTGAAGGAAATAGAAAGATTGATGGTAGAGATAGGTGGTTCCAAGAGAGAGACCTTGTCTCATGAAGATAGAAAAAATAAAATTCACCTTGCCTATATATCTCCGGATTTTCGTCAGCACGTAATGTTTTCCTTTTATTACACCATGCTCCATGGTTATGACAGGGATAAATTTAAAGTCACATGTATAAGTTTAACAGAGAAGCCTGACGGCTTTACAGAGCATCTAAAAACCTTGGTGGATAATTGGATAGATGCCCCTGAACCTTCATGGCCTAAGCTGTCCAAACAGCTTAAAAAGGAAAAGATAGATATATTGGTAGATTTGGCGGGGCACAGCGCAGATAATGGACTGCCGATCTTTTATGATGGAGTTGCCAAGGTGCAGATTTCCGGCCTGGGATGGATGGAAAGCACAGGACTTGGTTGCGTTGATTCTCTTATTACTGATAAATATATTGACCCGGATTTAAAGAACATAACGGAAAAGCCACTGTATCTTACATCCCAGTTCTGTTATACGGGACGTAATGACGTGGCTGTTTCTAAAGGTACACCATGCAAAGAAAAGGGCTATGTGACTTTTGGCGTGTTTAATCATTATTGCAAATGGACAGATGAAATGCTGTTGGCCTGGAAGGAAATATTGGAAAAGGTGCCTGATTCAAGATTATTGTTAAAGTGCCAGATTCTGGTAAGTCAATCGGCACGGGATTTGGTGTTGGATAGGCTTAATAAGCTGGGATTGGATACGGGCAGAATTATTTTGGAGCCGGCAACTAATACTTATATGAATCGATATTTGGATGTGGATATTGCCTTGGACACCTATCCTTATCCGGGTGGTGGCACCACCTGTGATGCCCTTTACATGGGAGTACCAGTAGTCAGCAGATATGGAACTAGGCGAGGCTCCCGATTCGGTCTGAGCATTTTAAATAATACCGGGCTGGGAGAGTTGGCAGTTTCCAATGTGAAGGATTACATTGACAGAGCCGTGGGCTTGGCCGGTGATGTGGAGCTTCTGGATGTACTCCATAAAAATTTGCGGAGCATGATGCAATCCCACCCTATAATGGACAGCAAAAAATATATAAATGAGCTGGAAGAAGCATATTTGGCTTTCCTTGCAGGAAAATAAGGATTTAAGTGGAAATTAAATATAGTTAGAGAATTTATAATGACAGGGGGAAGTTATAATGAGCAGCTTTAAGCATAAAATAAACAATAAGAGGAAAAAGCAACAGGAAAGCATTGCATTGAAGGAATTGGTAGATCTGAAAAAGCAGATGAAGGAACAGTTTGATGCGGGAAAATACGTGGATGCTATGGACACCATGGCGGAGATTGCTGAGCATAAAAAAATGGACCCTGAGATTATGTTTATGGGTGCTACATGCTATTTCATGACTGGGGACACAGAGCGAGCCACTAAATGGATAAATAACACTCTGGCCTATGACCCGCAGAATGTAGGGGCCAGAATCCTGCTTGGTCGTATTTGCTTCACAGAGAACAAGGAGGAGGAAGGCTTTGAGGTTTTGAACTTCGTGGTGGATAATCAGCAGGGAGCCATGTCTGAAAAGAATAAAGAACAGTTAATGGAAATACTGAAATACTGTAATGATAACATGAGTGAGGATATGGAAAAGTATCCTTCACTGGTGGAATATTTTAAAGCCAATGGGGGCGAAAATATGCCTACATTGTTGGCCCAGGTACCAGCAGGTGAAGCTGCTGGAAATGGCGGGGCAAGTAAGGCAAAGGCTGCAGTGGATCGTCTGAAGGAGCTGCTGCACAAGAGCAAAGGGCAGAAGGCAGACAAGCAGCCATTGCAGGAGAAAACTAAGGTTAATGAGCCAGCAAATGAAGCTATCCCTACAACTGTACCCGAGGTTAAAATAGCTCAAACTACTGCTGTCAAGGAAGGAGCTGAGTCAGCGACGGAATTCATGAATAAGGTGATGAGCAGCAATATATCATTGAGGGAAAAAATTCAGAGCCTTAACAACTACGCCTCCGGACTTTATTTGAATGATGATTATGACGGGGCACTAAAGCTCTTAAAGACGGCATTGGAAATTGATAACCGCGACCCATTTGTGTTACGGAATATTGCTTATGTTTGTGTGGCAATGAAGGACAAGGAAAAAGCCCTGGCTTTTGCCAAGACTTTGCCAATGATGGATTTTGGCTTGTTGAAGGCCATAAAGGGTCATTGCCATGAATAAGGGAATTAAGATTTTGGTATATGTAACCAGTATGGGACATCCATCTATGAAGCGGATTACCAATGATATCCTTCAGGGATTTTCCCAGTTGGGTTATAAAGTGGTGCTGGCGGATTTAAATGATGGCTCATCAATGCTGGGAGCCCGGCATTTACTTTTGAATGGGGAGATAGCCTGTAGCGTTGGTGTGAATTATAGTGCCAGGACAATGGTGGATACAGATGAACGCTGCGTATATGAGTATTTGGATACGCCCTTCGTGTCCATTATGCTGGATGCTCCCTACAATGTTGCCACTGGGGATATTGGTTTCCCTTGCAAAAATCATTTTGTATGTGTATTGGATAAAACCCATTTGGAGGCACTTAAACTGTGCTATCCTGACAAAAAGTTTGCAGGAAGCATGCTGCTGCCACTGGGAGGGAGCAGCAGTGAACATGAGGAGGATATTTTTAGTTCCGAAAGGCCTCTGGATGTAGTATATAGTGCGGCCCTGTATAAGGGGGGCACCTTTGAGCCGGGCTGGCACGAATATGAACAGAATCCCTATATTATAGGCATATTGGATGATGTGGCAGGTTATATGCTGTCAAATCCTGTAAGTACCCTAACTGCCTTGCGGGCAGTGCTTGAGTCCAGAGGCTTGTATGGGGATGATTATGTTCAGAAGATGACCCCACATCTTTTCAGCCTGTTCCACTTTGTAAAGCATCGTCGGCGGTATAATGCCATGGAAATTCTTGCCAAGGAGGATATTCCCGTGGAGGTGTACGGCAAGGGGTGGGAAAGTGTTCCCTTTGCCAACAAACTGAATCTCCACGGGGAGGTGGATTATGAGGAAGTGCTGGAGGCATTTTCCAAGGCCAAGGTGGTTTTTCAGGATCAGGCTGAATACAATAACGGAGGTCATGACAGAATATTTACGGCAATGTTGCACGGTGCAGCGGTGGTCAGCGAATACAGCACCTATTTGGCAGAAAAGTTTGAGGTCAATAAGGACATTTTCCTTTTTGACTGGAAAAATACCGCCAGTCAGCTGCAGATAGTAAAAGAATTGCTTAATAATGAATCACTGCGCCTCTCCACTGCCATAAGTGCCTATGGCAAGGCCAGCGCAAACCATCGCTGGGTGAACAGGGCTGCGGGCATTATGGAAATGGTTTCTGTTTTGGGAAGATGATTAGTTATATCCCAGCTCAGTTACAGGCAATTCCTTTATTCTCAGCCGTTGCTTCATCAGCCACGGCATCAGCAGTGCTTCCCCCATGAAGCCAATGACGCGGCTATGGGGTGGCTCTGCTATCTGAGTGAAATCGATGCGGTTGGCAGCTTCCAATACTATTGGGAACAGCCAGCTGCAATAAGCGTCAAATACGTGACGATGGGTGATGAACATATTGAAGGCATGGCCGGAGTTGTGACGGGACAAGGCAAATAAAAAGGCCTCTTCATAGTCTGGCGCAACCTTCCTTATAACTTCCAGAAAAATTTTCTTGATGGCTTCGTAGAAGTCGTAGCCAAAAAATTTTCTGAAGCAGTCCTCAGTATTTCCGTAAGGAACACTGCGGCGAAGAATAATATCATGGTTTCTTAATAATTGTTTAATTTTTTGTTCGTCAAGAAAGCTGTGGCTATCTGAAATATAGCTGTCGGCCTTTTCATTTACAAAAAATCTATGATAGTGGGCGGTGCCGATAATCTCAGATGTTGTATTTTTCCACATCCAGTAAATGGCAGTAAGCTCATTGATATAAGGATTTAAAAAGGAAATATTTTCCTTTGTATCATCTCCGGGGAGACCAAAGCCTTCACCGCCATTTTTTCCTGCATGGATAGGGTGATAGATGGGTGGAAGTTTTGGCAGATTGTAAGGTTTATGGCATATAACAAAGATTTCTGTGTCCTGCTTGTTATATTCCAACAGGAGCCATGAAGTGTTTTGTGCCTGCAACCATTTGGCGTTTAAATTTAGGGCTGCATAATCCAGATTTTTTAGGGCTTTATGAGCCAGAGAATTTGTTTCAACCTGAATAAGGGCATATTTCCAGGAGCCATAGGTGGTGTTAATGAGCTGGATATAGTCATCCGTTTGGCGGATTTTCATTATAAGAAGCATATCAAAGTGCTGGAGCAAGATATCATCCAGTTTATGAAATGTCCTACTGTAGATATTGTCCCATATTGGCCAATAATCCCCGGTCTCAATGCCAATAAGCTCCAAGTCCTTTGGTATTGGCAGATTATAGGGTTTTAATTCAGCATAGTGGGTACGGTTTCGGGTGGTGCTGACACCGTCTGCAAAATATAAATCCACATCAAGAAGGCTATGGATATTTTGGTCCTTTATAATTTTCAGAAGCGACTGTTCGTCATCCACGTTGTACTCCACTTTATTGCGGATATGGTAAATATAGGTGTCATAGGAAATAATTTTAAATTGGGGGATTTGAGCCAGGGCACAGGCCTTATAAATTTTGTTAAACTGGCTTGTGTCGGTTATGATAACGAAATCAAAGGCTGTTTTTCCAAGCTGTTCAACAGTTACCACCGGAAGCTGCCGGCCATTTAATTCAATTTTTGGGGGTGTTGATTTGTCAAGGGAAAGGGTTCCAACAGCAACGATGGTTTCCTGTGACCAATCATCAATGTGAAGTTCATTCCCAAGTCCAAAAAGGGCGATTTTCCTGCTCATGGTATTATCTCCTTTGTAATACCTCATCCGGCTCGCTTGCTCGCCACCTTCCCCAGAGGGGAAGGCTGGGTGATGAGGTTGTTAGATTTATCTTACTAGAGCCTTGTGGAAAAGGCAAGAAAGAGGTTTTATATGCACAAGTATCCTTTATTTTATTTTTCCATAAGAAAGGACAGTATAATGCCTGATCAAATCGAGCGGCTGCTGCTGTTTGAAAAGGCTGTTGGTGATGTTAAGCAGGAAACTGGAGTTGCCGGGCTGAAATTTGATTTTAATGCAGGGGCCAGGGTAGAGGTTCCTGCCGGAAACTGGCATATAAAAGTATCAGATTTTGATACTGGCATGGTGGGGTTTGATGGGGAAATTTCTGAACAAGTGCTGATTTCTCTGGAGAAATACTATGTTCATTGGTATATAGAAGCTTGGCTTGACGGGGAAAAGGTTTTTGAGCATTTGCAGGATTTGAACAATCAGAAATTATATATATTTATGGTAAATGGTGTGCTGGGAGATACTGTTTCCGTTTTGCCTTATGTAAAAATGCTGCAAGATAAATATCATGCGGATATTACATTGTTTCCCCCAGACAGCTTTAGGGATTTGTGCGGTGAATATTTGCCGGGGGTGACGGTGCAGACTGAAATCCCGGATGATTGCTATGCCTCATATTGTTTGGCTGTATTTGACTATCCACCATATCTTATACCAGATGATTCCCGCCAATGGCCACCATTTCGTTCAGCCCAGGTCATATTGGGACTCCATGAAAAGGCGGAGGATATTCATTATTATCCAACGGCACCCCGGGAAATACAGGAAAAATACGTATGCATTGCCGTTCAGGCTTCCGGCATAATGAAGCGGTGGCTATATCCCGAGGGTTGGGATATTGTGGTGGAATATTTAAAGAGTCTGGGATATCGGGTGTTGTGTATTGATGCCTATGTGGCAGAGATAGAGCGGGGCTATGAGGTGAGAAAACCGGACGGGGCTGAGGATTTTACTGGGCGGAAACCACTGATGGAACGTATAAATTTATTGGCTTACGCTGACTTTTTTATAGGTCTGGGCAGTGGACTCTCCTGGCTGGCCCATGCCTGCGGAATCCCAGTGGTGCTGATTAGCGGATTCAGCTTGCCTATTGCTGAATTTGACACACCATATCGTATATACAACCAGTATGTTTGTCATGGATGCTACAATGATTTAAAGGTCAGATGGAAGGATGGATGCCCGTATCATCTGGGGACCGACAGAGAGTTTGAATGCAGCAAGGCCATAACACCATTACAGGTGGTACAGGCCATTGAGCGCCTTATGGATGATAACGGACTGGAGGCCAATTAATGAATTTGAAGACCAGTATAGTAATTTTAAATTACAATACAATAGATTTTATTCAGGCCTGTGTGGAGAGTATTCGGGCTTTTACCCAGGAGGGGCACTATGAAATTATAATAGTGGATAATGGATCCAAAGACGGTTCCGTGGAATGGCTGAAGGAGCAGGAAGACCTAAAATGCATTTTTAACCAGGAAAACGTGGGCTTTCCAAAAGGGTGTAATCAGGGGATGGAGATTGCTACTGGAACGGAGATAATGCTGCTGAATAGTGATGTTATCGTGACACCCCGTTGGCATGAGCAGATGATAAAGGCTCTTTATAGCAGTGAAGATGTGGGAGCAGTGAGCTGCGTGACCAGTGCATGCTCTAACTTTCAGCAGATTCCTGTGCCATACAAAACTATGGATATAGATGTGTTGCTGGATTTTGCCGAAAAATATAATCACAGCAATCCTTCCTTATGGACCATGCATTTTACCTTGGTGGGGTTTTGTCTTATGTTCAGACGAAAAATTTACGACGATTTGGGAGGTCTGGATGAGCGGTTTACCCCTGGAAATTACGAAGATGATGACTATTGCTTCCGTATAATGAAAGAGGGATATAAGCTTCTACTGTGCCGTGATACGTTTATTCATCATTATGGCAATGGGACCTTCGTTAAAAAAAGGACTCCAGAGGAGGAAAGAGCTCATACTGAAAAGTTTAATGCTCTGTTAAGGAGAAATTTTACCTATTTTAAGGAAAAATGGCAGCTGCGGGATAATAAATATAAAGATTATTCAGAGGCGTTATTTGCATTGGGAGATTATCTCAAGGACCATCAGCGGGTGCTTATTGTGGCCAGAAATCGATTGGCGTATATTTGTTACTTAATGTTTCAGAGGAAAAATCTGGAAATTGACTATCTGACGGACAATCAACTGGATTATGATTTAATGCATCATCATTGCAATATTAAGTTATGTGATGATTTGCTTAAAGGGGCCAGGAATCTCGGGGGAAAGTATAAGGCCGTGCTGATATCAAATACAATACTGGATTACCCCGATTATTCAAGGTTAAAGGACTTGCTGGTTGAACACTGTGATGGGGCATTGGTGGAAGAAGAGCCCTACAGGCAGGCATAATAGAAATGATAAGGCATTGATAATAAGAGTTTAAAAAGTGAAGGGGATAAATATGATTGACAGATTTTCTCTGTTGTATGGAGCGGGTACAAGAACGGTAAGTTTTGCCAAAGAACAAGGAATAGTTGCAGCAACAGTGGGAGATGGTTCCTATGTAGGGGATGCCAGTGCTGAATATGGTAGCACAAAATGTCATGTGCTGATAGGACGATATAGCTCCATAGCTCACAGGGTGACCTTTGAGGTGGGGCTTAATCACGATTACCGCTATGCCACAACCTACCCTTTTGATGACATAAAGATAAATGATCCTGTTAATATAAATCATTTTGATGAGGCCAATAAAAATCAGATTGTTATTGGCAATGATGTGTGGATTGGCTGTGATGTTATTATATTGGGAGGGGTGCATATTGGTAACGGGGCGGTGATTGGTGCCGGAGCCGTTGTGGCCAAGGATGTACCGCCTTATTCCATTGTGGTGGGCAATCCTGCCAGGGTCATCAAATATCGTTTTGAGCCGGAGGTTATTCAGCGGCTGCAAAAAATCAAGTGGTGGTACTGGCCAGCAGAACAGATAAAGGCCAAGTATCCATTGATGAAGGACATGGATCGTTTTCTGGCAGAAAGCAAGGACTTGAACATTGATGATAATGCGGATGAGACGGTTCAGGCGTTGCAGGCTTTAAAAGAAGATGGCTACTACATTTACTATATGGTGGCGGACTTTAACATATCTGATCCGGTGTGGCGCAGTGTCCTAAAGGAATATTTGAATAATTTCTCCGACGATAATAAGTTATTGCTGGTGGTGGAAATAATAGGACAAG
>NZ_CAMYWM010000040.1 GCF_947302755.1 uncultured Anaerovibrio sp. | reverse complement strand
ACGCTGGTCTTTCATTGGTATATCTCCTTTGCGTTAAATAAATTATAACATGAAATGGTTTGTTGGTGGAGTGATGGTTACTATACAAGAAATAAATGTAACACATATATTTATTTAATATTATAAAACAAAATCTTAAATATATCAAATAAATATTAAGAAAAAAAGAATAGAAATATAAATTTATAGAATATATCATGTATAATTGTTTGGCTGTAATATCCCTTCTGTCATGTAATACAAAATCATAGGTTGCCCGGGAGGAAACCTATTTTAGTAAAGGGTGCGTTATACTTACGGCAATGTAAAGTGAAGCAAAGGATAATAATGGAGGAATTATTGGTATAAGCAGGATTTTTGATGAAGAAGTTGAATACATTCAGTATTGGGTGAATAAATGACATAAAGGGAAATTCTACTGTAAAAAAGTTTATTGTTTAAATTTTTACCGGGAGAAGATAATGGCTAAAATGTATCCATCAAAAGTACAAGATTTTCATAACAGCCAGGGTGAGAAGCTGGTTTATGAGGCTCTTGGTACCTTAAATAATGATTATACAGTGTTCTATTCCTATCGCTGGCTGGGAACGAGCCAACAGTACCGCAGTGAGGGGGAAGCGGATTTTCTTGTGCTGCATCCGCGAAAGGGCATTTTGTCCATTGAGGTTAAGGCTGGGGGAATTTCCTTCCGTGATGGCCAGTGGATACAGACGAATCGGCTGACCGGGGAGGAGAAGTTAATTGATCCCCTGGGGCAGGCGGCTGAGAGTCAGCACAGGGTCCATAATCTCTTGCGTGGGAAATTTGGTACCAGATTTCGGGATTATATGATTGGCCGGGCGGTGTGGTTTACCTCCGCCCATTTTTCCAGCAGTGTTCCCCTGCCGCCGGAGGTGACCTCTGATATATTGCTGGACGAGTCCGCATTGGATTATCCGGAAAAGGCATTGGACAGGGCCTTTGAGTTTTGGCAGGATAATATGAATAAGCGTCAGGAGCTTAATCAGGGGGAATTTAAGGAGATAATTAAATTTCTCATGCCTGCCTTTGATATTGTGGAATCCGTCTCCAGCTATGCAAGGGAGGAAAAGGAAAACTATATCCAGATGACCCGGCGGCAGGGGGCAATTTTGCATTTTTTGCAGGAGCAGCCTATGGCGGCTATTCATGGCCCTGCGGGAACTGGAAAAACACTATTGGCGGTACAAAAGGCCAAGATGCTGGCGGAGCAGGGGAAAAAGGTGCTATACTTGTGCTTCAACGAATTTCTGTTCAAGCATCTGCGCAACAGTGATTATGACCATGAGCATATTACCTTTCACAACGTGCGAACCCTGGCCGAGGAGCTTATGGAGGATACCTCAATGGCCATAAGTAAGGTAATTCCGGCATTTGAGGCGTTTTTTGCCAAGGTATATGATGATGAACGGTGGGCATATCCAAATATCGTGGTGGATGAAGGGCAGGATGTGAGTGACCAGCTATTGGAGCATCTGGCATTTCTGGCCGAGGTAAATGAGGGCATCTTTTATGTGTTCTATGACCGCAATCAATACATTATGCAGAAAAAGAAACCTGAGTGGATTGAAAAGAATGCTGAGTGCCGGCTGGTGCTGTACAAAAATTGCCGTAATACGGCCGAGATTGGCCGGATGGCCGGGGAGATAATTGGTTTAAAGCTGAACAGCTATGTTAATGAGATACATGGGCTGGAGCCCCGGACGGATTATTACAGGAGTGATAAACAGCTCGTTGGGATTGCTGATAAATTTGTCCGGGAAATGCGGGGTCAGGGGGTTGATACGGATGATTTTGTAATCCTGACTGTAGGAAGTGTAAAGCACAGCTACTTAAAGGCGGATAGGCTGGGTGGCTTGCCTGTGTCCGAGGTACAGGAAAGGGGGAAGGTCTGGTTTACCTCTGTGCGAAAGTTCAAGGGGCTGGAAGCCAAGGCAGTTTTGCTTATTGATGGCAGGAAAAGCAGACTGGAGGATCCTCTGCAGCAAAGAATTATGTATGTGGGCTGTTCCAGGGCCAATACTTATTTACAGTTAGCCATAATGGATGACGTGGACTAATCAGGGGGGATGTCTATGTTGGAAAAGCTGAAAAAGGTGCTGTCCAAGGAGAAGAAATGCGTTCGGTGTGGTTCTGAGGAAAAGGTGGAGAAGATCTATGTTTCCAATATTACGGGGCATGGGCATTTTGAGTATTTGTGCGCCACCTGTGCCTTGAAGGAAAAGCTGAAATGCTATTGATAAAATGATAGCTTAATCAGGTGGAGCTTTAACTCCACCTGAATTTAGTTGAATTTTACCTAAGGCTTGCCCTAAATGGTTCTCTGTATCAGGTTCATTTTTGCTGACATTTATACGATATTTTGGATTGTTTGTTATTATTACAGACGGTAAAATAAGCATATAGTAAGAAAACAATATGAAACACGAATGGAGGAGAGGGCAATGAGTGTTGCCATTACAGCGGATAAAGTGGTTAAAAGATACGGGGATTTGACCATTATACCGCAGCTGACCCAGAATATTAAAAACGGTGAGTTCTTCACCCTGTTGGGGCCTTCGGGCTGTGGAAAGACCACGCTTTTGCGGATGATTGCCGGGTTTAACAGCATTGAGGGCGGTCAAATCCGGTTCAATGACCAGGTAATCAATGATATTCCGGCTCATAAGCGCAATATCGGCATGGTATTCCAAAGCTATGCTATTTTCCCCCATTTGACCGTGCGGGAAAATGTGGAGTATGGTTTGAAGCTCCGGGATATGCCAAAGGATGAGATGAAGACCAAGGTGGACAGGATCCTGGATGTGGTCCAGATTACGGAGTACCAGGACAGATTGCCGGAGCGGTTGTCCGGTGGTCAGCAGCAGCGTGTGGCACTGGCCCGGGCCATTGTTATTCATCCCAGCGTGCTGCTGATGGACGAGCCGTTGTCCAATCTGGATGCCAAGCTGCGTGTGGAAATGCGTTCGGCCATTCGGGAGGTTCAGAAGCAGGTGGGCATTACCACGGTTTATGTAACCCATGACCAGGAGGAGGCCCTGGCTATTTCGGACCGAATCGCCGTTATGAAGAAGGGCGTTATCCAGCAGACGGGTACACCCCATACCATTTATACCCGACCCTATAATGTGTTTGTAGCCACTTTTATCGGCCATTCCAATCTCTTTAAGGGCCGCATAGAGGAAGCTGGCGGCGGCAAGGCAGTGGTCTTTGCAGACGGCTTTGTTCTGCCGATGACTACCCTGGGTGATGAGGCCAAAATTGGCGATGATGTGACTATTGCCGTGCGTCCGGAGGAATTTTCCATCTGCGGCGAGGGCCAGGGAGTGAAATGTACTATTAAAACCAAGGTGTTCCTTGGGAAGTACATCACCTACGGACTGGGCTTCCCTGATGATATGCTAGTTCCTGATCAGCCGGCCATTGAATACAGCCAGGATTTGGGCCATGCAGAGCGGGTTCTGGAAATCGGCGATACAGTCTATTTGAAACCAAATGCGGCCAAGATTAACGTATTCCGGGCAGATGGCAGCAAGAGCCTGATGGAAGGTGTGGTGGAAAATGAATAAGAAATTCCAATGGGACTTCTGGGCTTGGATAACCCTTCTTTCCATTATTATCTTTGGTCTGTTTTTGATATATCCGTTGTTCTCCCTGTTCCTAAGTGCATTCCAGGATGCCATGACCGGGGAATTCACCATGGAGAACTTTACCCACTTCTTTGAGCGGAAGTATTATTACCAGTCCATGCTGAACAGCTTCAGTGTTACCACCTGTGTGACGGTGCTGGCAGTAATTCTTGGTACGGCCCTGGCCTATTTTATGACCCTATTCAAGGTTCGGGGGAAAAGTATTGTGGAAATATGCATTATCATTTCCCTTTTGTCGCCACCATTTATTGGTGCCTATTCCTGGATTTTGATTGGCGGCCGCAGCGGTATTCTGACCCAATGGCTGGCTAGTATGGGAATCGATTTCCCGTCGATTTACGGCTTTGCCGGAATATTGCTGGTTCTGACCCTGAAGCTTTATCCTTTTATATATCTCTATGTGGCCGGGGCCATGAAGAATATTGATTCGGCCCTGATTGAGGCGGCAGAGAGCCTGGGCTGCAGTGGTATAAAAAAGGTGGTTACCATTATGCTGCCGCTGATTACGCCGACGATTTTGGCCGGTGCGTTGATGGTATTTATGAATGCCATGGCTGACTTCGGTACACCAATGCTGATTGGTGAGGGCTTCAACGTTATGCCGGTTATGATATATTCGGAGTTCATCAATGAGGTTGGTGACCAGGCCAACTTTGCTGCGGCTATGGCAGCCATTATGGTTCTGATTACCTCCATGATTTTCATGCTGCAGAAATATGTGGTGAATAAGAAATCCTTTACCATGAGTTCTCTGCGTCCTTTGCCGGTGGGCGAAATGAAGGGCATTAAGAACATCATTATGCACCTTTGTATCTACTCCTTGGTGGCATTGTCCATGATTCCACAGCTGGTGGTTATTTATACCTCCTTCCTTAAGACCAACGGAGCTATTTTTGTAGACGGCTATTCACTGGACAGCTATCGGACAATTTTCGGCTCACTGGGGACGGCTATTTCCAATACCTATCTGTTCAGTACGGCGGCCATGGCCGTAATTGTATTCCTGGGCATGACGGTGGCTTATCTGACCACCCGCAAGAAGAGCTGGCTCACGGATATTATTGATACCCTGACCATGTTCCCGTATATTATTCCGGGCTCTGTACTGGGTATTACCCTGCTGCTGGCCTTTAATGATGACCCCATGCTCCTGTCCGGTACGGCGCTGATTATTATCATTTCCCTGGTTATCCGTCGATTGCCGTACACTCTGCGTTCCAGCTCGGCTATTCTCTATCAGCTGAGTCCGAGCCTGGAGGAGGCCTCTATAAGCCTGGGAGCTTCACCGGTGAAGACCTTCTTCAAGGTTACGGCGGTAATGATGCTGCCTGGTGTTATGAGTGGTGCCATCATTTCCTGGATTACGGCTATTAATGAATTGAGTTCATCGGTTATCCTCTTTACAGGAGCCACGAAAACCATGTCGGTTGCGATTTATACCGAGGTTATCCGTGCCAGCTACGGTACGGCTGCGGCCCTGTCCACTATTCTTACGATAACGACTATCACGGCTATGGTTATCTTCTTCAAGGTGTCCGGTCGCCGGGATGTTACGTTATGACGGGCCAAATCCGTCGAAAACGCTAAATGGGAGGTTTTGTGACACAAAACATGAACAATGGCGTTATAGTACTATAACATTTTTTAAGGGGAGGTTTCATTATGAAGCTGAAAAAAATTATTGCCGGACTGTTAGGTGCGGCAATGCTCACCATCGGCCTGGCTGGCTGCGGCGGTGGTGACTCCAAGGATGCAGCAAAATCTGCTGGCAGTGACGAGAACAAGGTTGTTATCTACTGCCCACATCCGCTGGCCTTTATCAATCCATTGGTTGAGGAGTTTGAGAAGGAAAGCGGCGTAAAGGTAGAAGTAGTGGCCGCTGGTACCGGAGAGCTTTTGAAGCGTGTGGAATCGGAAAAAGCCAATCCTCTGGCTGATATCTTCTGGGGCGGTTCCCTGTCCACGGTAAAGCCTAAGGCTGCTCTCTTTGAGGAATACCGTTCCGTTAATGAAGACCATATTCAGAAGGATTTCAAGAATGTTGAAGGCTCCATTACCCGCTTCACCGATATTCCAAGTGTTATCATGATTAACACGAACCTCATTGGCGATGTAAAGGTAGAGGGCTATGAGGATCTGCTGAATCCGGCTCTCAAGGGCAGAATCGCCTTTGCCGATCCGTCCAAGTCTTCTTCCTCCTATGAGCATCTGATTAATATGCTCTATGCAATGGGCAAGGGTGACCCTGACAAGGGTTGGGATTATGTAACCAATCTGGCCAAGAACCTGGACGGCAAGCTGTTGTCCGGTTCCTCCGCTGTATACAAGGGCGTTGCTGATGGCGAGTATGCCGTAGGCCTCACCTTTGAAGAGGGCGGCGCAAAATACGTTGCTGATGGTGCCCCAGTAAAGCTGGTTTACATGAAGGAAGGCGTTATTTCCAAGCCGGATGGTATCTATATCATCAAGAATGCCAAGCATATGGAAAATGCCAAGAAGTTCATCGACTTCATCACCAGCAAGAAGGCCCAGACCCTCATCACCCAGCAGCTCCATCGCCGCAGTGTCCGGGACGATGTTGATGCACCGGTAGGTCTGCTGCCAAAGGCTGAGATTAAGTCCATTACCGATAATGAGGAAGTAGTAAACAAGAACAAGAAGGCATGGCTGGATAAGTTCAAGGATATCTTCACCAGCGTGCAGTAAGCTTCTGACAGTAAGCAGTTAATTATATAGCGTGAAGGGCCCCGACCTGATATTCAGGCAGCTGGCTTTTCACGCTATTTTATTATTTGAACAATGGCGTTATAATATGTAATAGTAGCTTTTAAAAAAAATAAAACGGTACAATTCAACTTAATTCAGCTGTGGCAAAAGCTCCACCTGGATAAGGTATCATTTTATGCGAAAGGAGCGGCCCCTCATGCACCGTTATTTTGAATCCCGCCTGCAGCGGGCTTTGGCCTGGTATGCCTTGGTCCCTGTGCTTATTATGGTCTTTTTGGGGGTACTTTTAATGCTGGACAGCTGGCGGTATGCCGTTATTCGGGTAAATCATGAGGCACGGGAGCTGGCGGCAGATGTTTTGTCCAATGTCAGTCAGGAATTTTTGCAGCGTGCTGAGGTGGAAGCTGAATTTTTGGGCTCAGCGCCGGATATTGCTCTCTGGAACAGTGACAGGGCCCTGCGGGCTAAGGCCTTTGCCCAACTTAATCACGACACCAGCTATCGGGGGGTGGAGTTTTATCTCCTGGATACCCGGGGCAGGATTATTTTGGGCAGCAAGGATAAAATGTCAGTGGATTTACCCCCTGTGGAGCAGGATTGGGGGATATTGTCCCGACTGTATGCCCGTCCTGATGTGGCACAGCAGGAATTTCTGCCACGCTCCGGCGGCCAGGATTTAATCTGCGGTCAGGCCGTTTCCATCAATGGACAGGTGGCGGGCTTTATAATTTACGTTTTGTCAGCTGATTATCTTCAGCAGCTGGCTGGGGATGGCCAGACAGGCATCATTCTCACTGACAGACTGGATAATGCCCGACTGGTAAAGGCGGCCGACAAGGTGGTGAACCACCGCAAGGTCCAGGGGGAGTTTGCCAATAACCGCGACGGTCTGGTGTCTGCTGACAATGGCATTTATTACCTTACACAGCAGGATATAGATTTTGGCGGCGAGACCTATAGGCTTCAGGCGGTAACGGAGGTGTCTGACCTGCTGGTGCGCTATGCCATCGGTGCCGGGGCCATATTGCTGGCCATATTGCTCATGGTTCCCCTTATTTTGCGCAGCATAGCCCGGGAAAGCAAGCTGACCACCCAGGCCATGGATGATTTGACGGTTATTGCGGAGCTCCGTGAGCTGGAGTCCCAGTTCAATCCCCATTTTTTGTTCAATACCCTGGAAAATATCAAGTTTATGGTGCGCCTGGACCCAGAGGCGGCCACGGAGATGATTGTGGCCCTGTCCGCCCTGCTGAGGTACAGTATTACCAGCAGCGGACAGCAGGTGGAGTTTCAGGAGGATATAAAATATCTGGAAAGCTATATGAAAATCCAGCAGTACCGCTTTGGCAGCCGGCTGGAATTTAATGCCAGCATTGAGCCAGCCGCCCGATCGGTTTTTGTACCCAAGCTGCTTTGTCAGCCATTATTGGAAAACGCCATTAAATATGGTGAGGATGAATACGGGAAATTGGCGATTTGCTTTAAAGTACAGATACGGGACGGCCATTTACATGTGCTGGTGAAGGATGCCGGTCAGGGCATGGACGAGGATAAGCTGAACCAATTGCGGAAGCTGCTGGACAGCAGTGAAAATGACACGGGACATTGGGGCCTGTTTAATGTACAGCGGCGGTTGCAGTTGATTTATGGTACAAGCTATGGCTTGACCCTGCACTGTCCACCGGAGGGCGGCACGGAAATCCGCCTGAGTCTGCCTTTAACAAAGAAGGAGAAGAAGGATGCTTAATCTGGTAATTGTGGAAGACGAAGAGATAATCCGCCGTGGTCTGGTGTGTACCATTGATTGGCTGAAAATGGGGGCCAAGGTGGTGGGGGAGGCTGCCAACGGTAAGGAGGCACTGGAGGTTATTAAGGCCACCAGGCCCGATGTGGTGCTGACGGATATACGGATGCCGGTGATGGATGGCATTGCCATGACAGAGGCTCTGCAGTCCATGGGCAATCCGGCCAAAATAATCTATCTCACCAGCTACGCGGATTTTTCCTATGCCCAGCGGGCCTTACAGCTGGAGGTATGCGACTACCTGCTGAAGCCGGTTAATGAGACGGATTTGACCAAGGCCCTGGACAAAATCAATAAGCAACGGGAGAATGACAAGGGGGAGGATTTATCCTGGGATGAGGGCCTGAGGGCGGCTTATCATACGGGAAATCCTTATGTGCAGGCGGTGCTGAAGCGCATCGAGAGGGACTTCAAGGGGCGGCTGAGCGGTGAGGCCATGGCTGAGGAACTGGGGGTTTCCGCCAGCTATCTGTCAAGGAAGCTAAAGGAGGAAACAGGGCTGAGCTTCGGAGGACTTCTGACCCAATATCGCCTAAAGCAGGCCATTGAGCTGCTGCAGGCCGGTACCTGGCGGGTCTATGAGGTGGCTGAGCAGACGGGCTTTGGTGATTACAAGAATTTCACCCAGGCCTTTAAAAAGTATCTGCATACTACGCCAAAGGCGTTTATGCAGGAAATAACCGTTGGTATTAAGCTATAACGAGCTGTGATGAGGAGTAGTGAGTATGGGAAAATATACAGGCAAAATGATAATTTCGGATTTGGATGGTACCTTAATTCCCCGGGGAGGCGTGATTTCCCAGGAAAATAAGGCCGCCATTGCCCATTTTGTGGAGGAGGGCGGACGCTTTGCCATTGCCACCGGCCGTACCCCGGAAGCGGCGGCCGGCTATGTGGAGGGCTTGCCCATTAATGCCCCATCGGTATTCTTTAACGGAGCCATGCTGTACGATTGGGAGAAGAAACGGGTCATCAAAACCCTGCCCTTGACGGCCGGGGATAATCAGGGGCTGTGGCCCCAGTTTGCCCGGCAGGCTCTGCAGGATTTTCCCGCCGCCTGCTTGGAGGTCTATACGGCTGAGCACTGTCATATCATTACACCGGCGGCCAATGATGACCCCCGATTGCCCAACGAATTTTACAGCTATTGTCACACGGATTTAAACCAGCTTACCGATACGGCCAGGACGCCCTGGTTGAAATTTTTTGCCTGTGACAGGCACGCCAATCTGGAGCAATACGTGGCCCTGGCGGAAAAAATGGGGGTAGCCGATCTGGCCAATGGCTTTTATTCAGAGGATAATTATTATGAGTTTGTAGCCAAGGAGGTTTCCAAGGGCTCCATGCTGTCCTGCATCAGGGAGCAGCTGCCGGGCATCACCATTATTGCCTGTGGCGACTATCTGAATGACAACGAAATGCTGGCGGCCGCGGATATTGGGGTGGCACCGGCCAATGCCCATGACGACACAAAAAAAATCGCCCAACACATTGGCTGCGCCGTGGAAGACCATTTATTGGCCTGGATTATCAATAACATCGCTTAATTCAAGGCGAAGAAAAAGGACCAAAGCAGAGTACAGCGACTCAGCTCTGGTCCTTTGATCGTTACCTTTGACGAAAATACAAATTAATGGGCCTGACCCACCAATACCTGAATTTCCTCCTCGGACAGACTGGTGTATTGGATAATTTTTTCCATAGGCTCACCGGCTTTTATCATGCGCATAGCAGTACGGCGATTGGCGGCATTTTCCCCCTTGATAATGCCCTTGGATAAGCCATCGTTATAAGATTCCATAAGCTTTAATTCAAAATTCATATAATCACACTCTCTATATTCTCAATCAGATATCTTTTTAGATTATACCATCATTTTGGCATAAATCAAACGCAATTTTCAATATTTATCAATATTCATGTAATGGCAAAATTTCAAATCTTGTGTGAAGGCTGCTCTATTTGTTGGCATGATGCTATTTTTATAGTATAATGGTGCAGTGTATATTTACACATGTTGTATGCGGGATTGTTGGATTGGATTTTAGGAGGATGCTAAATGAAAACTGATGTTGAGATTGCCCAGGAAGCCAAAATGCAGCCCATAACCCAGGTTGCCAAGGCTCTAAGCATTGCCGAGGATGATTTGGAGCTGTATGGTAAGTATAAGGCTAAGATTTCTCTTGATGCCTGGAACAAGGTAAAGGACAATGAGGATGGCAAGCTGATTTTGGTTACTGCAATTAATCCTACTCCGGCGGGAGAGGGAAAGACCACCACCAGTGTTGGTTTGGCAGATGCCTTTCATAAAATGGGCAAGAATATTGCTGTTGCCCTGCGGGAGCCCTCCCTTGGGCCGTGCTTTGGCTTAAAGGGTGGAGCAGCTGGCGGCGGTTATGCTCAGGTGGTGCCTATGGAGGATATCAACCTGCATTTTACCGGTGATTTTCACGCTATTACCACAGCCCACAATCTGCTGGCGGCAGTTATTGACAATCACATTCAGCAGGGGAATGCCCTGGATATAGATGTTCGCCGGGTAGCCTGGAAGCGGGTACTGGACCTGAATGACCGGGCCCTCCGTCATGTGGTTATCGGCATGGGAGGCAAGGCCCACGGCGTTCCGCGGGAGACGGGCTTTGATATAACAGTTGCTTCGGAGATGATGGCTATTTTGTGCCTGGCCACGGACCTGGAGGACATGAAGAAACGCCTAGGTCAAATTGTGGTGGCCTATACCAGAGATGGCCGGGCTGTGCGGGCTGATGAGCTTAATGTAACAGGGGCACTTACCCTGCTCTTCAAGGATGCCATCAAGCCTAATTTGGTACAGACCTTGGAGGGGACGCCGGCCCTTATTCATGGCGGACCATTTGCCAATATTGCCCATGGCTGTAATTCCGTTATGGCAACTAAATTTGCTTTAAAATTTGCTGATATAGTGGTTACTGAGGCCGGCTTCGGTGCTGACCTTGGTGCTGAGAAATTCCTGGATATTAAGTGCCGCTTTGCCGGTCTCAAGCCTTCGGCTGTGGTTATTGTGGCCACGGTTCGGGCCCTGAAAATGCATGGCGGCTTGCCAAAGGCTGAGCTTGGCAAGGTTGATATGTCCGCATTGGAAAAAGGCCTCGAAAATCTGATTAAGCATATTGAAACCGTTAAGGCCTTTGGCCTTCCTGCTGTGGTAGCTATTAATGCTTTCCCGACTGATACCAAGGAAGAACTGGATTTCGTTGAGAAGAAGTGCAATGAGCTTGGTGCCGAGGTGGCCCTGTCTGAGGTATGGGCCAAGGGTGGCAAAGGGGGCATTGCCCTGGCTGAGAAGGTATTGGCCGCTACGGAGAAGCCTAACAGCTTTAATTTCACCTATGAGGTGGACCAGTCCATTCCGGATAAGATTGAGGCCATTGTTAAACGGGTTTACGGTGGCGATGGTGTTGTATTTACTGGCCCTGCCATGAAGCAGCTGAAGGAAATTGAGGAGCTTGGGTTGGATAAGATGCCGGTTTGCATGGCCAAGACCCAGTATTCATTGTCTGACGATCCAACGAAGCTGGGGCGGCCACGGGGCTTTAAAATTACGGTTAAGGAGCTTAGAATATCGGCGGGAGCAGGCTTTATCGTGGCCCTTACCGGAGATATTCTCACCATGCCGGGGCTGCCGAAGAAGCCGGCGGCTGAGAACATGGATATAGATGTAAACGGTAGGATTACCGGTTTATTCTGAGGATTAAGTGGAAAAGAAGTGAAGGATTTGGCTAGAATTTCCGTTGAACTTATTCCCCGCAGCCCTGAGGGATTGCGGGAGGACTTGCAGATAGTGAAGAAGAATGCTCCGGGGGTGGAGCTGATCAATATTCCTGACCTGCTGCGCTTTGAGATGCGGAGCTGGCAGGGGGCGGCCCTTGCCCAGGAATTTTTTCCAGCGGTAATGCCTCATATCAGAGCTATTGATGTGGATTTATCCCAGCCGCTGTCCATGCGGCCGGAGCTTCGTCAAAGCGGTATAACCGAGGTGCTGGTTATTGAGGGGGATCCTCCCCAGGATATGAGCCACAAATTTTATCCCACGGTTACCACTGATGTTATTTCCAAATTTCATCAGGAGATGCCGGAGGTAAAGGTTTATGCCGGTATTGACCAGTATCGGGGCAGTATGCGTCAGGAGCTGTATCGCATTCAGCGCAAGCTGCAGGCGGGAGCCGTGGGCTTCTTTACCCAGCCCTTCTTTGATATTCGCTTCATGGAAATGTATGCGGATATGCTGGAGGGCCAGAATGTGTATTGGGGGGTATCCCCGGTGATGTCCGAGCGTTCCCGGAGCTATTGGGAGCTGAAAAATAATGTAATTTTCCCTAAAGGCTTCCGTCCTACTCTGGAATGGAGCATTGAGTTTTCCAGAAAGGCATTGAGGTTCGTCCAGGAACGGGATGCCAATCTGTATCTCATGCCCATCAAGAGTAATTTGGAAGCATATCTTCAGGGTGTGTTATGTTAAGTATATATAGAGGAGAGTAGAGTATGTTTAAAATCGTGTATAAAGAGGAGCTGTCTCCTGGTATATTCCACATGGATATTGAGGCTCCACGGGTGGCCAAAAAGGCCAGGGCCGGCCAGTTTATTGTATTGCGGGTCAATGAGGAGGGGGAGCGTATTCCCCTTACCATTGCGGATTTTGATGTGGAAAAGGGGACCATTACCCTGATTTTCCAGGTTTTGGGGGCCTCCACCATGCAGCTCAGTGCCCTGAAGGAGGGGGAGTCCATTGTGGACTTTGCTGGTCCTCTGGGTCAGCCCTCCGAGATTTCCGGTGATATGGGTACCATCGTTTGTATCGGTGGCGGTATTGGCGTGGCTCCGGTTTATCCAATTGCCCGGGCTATGCATGAGGCAGGAAACAAGGTTATTTCCATCATGGGAGCCAAGACCAAGGATATTCTGATTTTTGAGGATAAGATGCGGGCTATTTCCGATGAGGTAATTGTGGCTACCGATGATGGTTCATATGGTGTTAAGGGGTTTGTTACCACGGCCCTGCAGCAGCTGGTGGACCGCGGTGAGAAGATTAATCAGGTGACGGCTATCGGCCCTGGTATCATGATGAAGAGCGTTTGCGATGCCACCCGTCCATTGGGGATCAAGACCATTGTGTCCCTTAATCCTGTTATGGTGGATGGTACCGGTATGTGCGGCGGCTGCCGTGTACAGGTGGGCGACGAGATGAAGTTCGCCTGCGTTGATGGACCGGAATTTGATGGCCATCTGGTAGATTTTAATAACCTCATGTCCCGTGGCCGGATGTTCCGTGAACAGGAAGCTATGGCTAAGGATCATGTGTGCAATATCGGTCTGGGGAGGTAATTGGTAATGGCTCTTGTATTGGAAAAGCATAAAATGCCGGAGCAGGACCCACAGGTCCGGGCTCATAATTTTCGGGAGGTAGCATTGGGCTACGACGAGGAAACGGCGGTGGCAGAGGCCAACCGCTGCCTGGGCTGCAAAAATCCCCAGTGTCGGCCTGGCTGCCCGGTAGGTATTGATATTCCGGCCTTTATCGGCAAGATCAAGGAAAGGGATTTTGACAGTGCAATCAGCATTATCAAGGAATCCAGCTCCCTGCCTGCTGTTTGCGGCCGCGTATGTCCACAGGAAAATCAGTGCGAGAAGAACTGTGTTCTGACCCATAAGGGGGAGGCTGTGGCCATCGGCCGTCTGGAGCGGTTTGTGGCGGATTATCAGCTGGACAAGAATGAAGAGGTTAAGCCTATCGAGTTTGCCCTGGATGCCCAGAAGGTGGCGGTAATTGGTGCCGGCCCATCCGGTCTGACCTGTGCCGGGGACCTGGCCCGCAAGGGGTACAGGGTTACTATTTTTGAGGCTCTTCATGTGGCTGGCGGCGTGCTGTCCTATGGTATTCCTGAATTCCGTCTCCCCAAGGATAAAATCGTTAAGCGGGAAATTGACAACCTGCAGAAGATGGGGGTAACCATTGAGGTAAATTCCATTGCCGGTCGTCTCTTTACCGTAGATGAGCTGATGGAGGAAATGGGCTTTGATGCAGTGTTTGTGGGCACTGGAGCTGGGCTTCCTCATTTTATGAATATTCCGGGTGAAAACCTCAATGGCGTATATTCCTCCAATGAGTTCCTGACTCGGTGCAATCTTATGAAGGCCTATGATTTCCCTAATCATGCCACCCCAATTGCCATGGGCAAGCGGGTAGCTGTGGTTGGCGGCGGTAATGTGGCTATGGATGCGGCCCGTACCTCCCTGCGCCTGGGGGCTGACAAGGTTTATATCGTATATCGCCGCAGTGAGGCCGAACTCCCGGCCCGTGCCGAGGAAGTGCATCATGCCAAGGAGGAGGGCATTGACTTTAGGCTTCTCAATAATCCGGTGGAAATCATCGGTGATGAAAACGGCTGGGTGAAGTCCCTGAAGTGCATTCGCATGGAGCTGGGCGAGCCTGATGCCTCGGGCCGTCGCCGTCCAGTGGCCATTGAAGGCTCTGAGTTTGAGCTGGATGTGGACACGGTAATCATGGCTATCGGTAATGGGCCTAACCCTATTGTGGCCTCCACTACCCCAGGGATGGACACCAACAAGCGGGGTAATATTATTGCCGATGAGGAAACCGGTGCTACCACCAAGGAAGGGGTTTTTGCCGGTGGTGATATTGTTACCGGTGCCGCTACCGTTATTTTGGCCATGGGAGCCGGCAAGAAGGCTGCCGCTGCCATTGACGAGTACCTTAAAAGCAAGAAATAAGTTAAGCTTAGCTAAGCTAAATAGATAATTTTGTGGGTTGATACTATTACTGTATCAGCCCACTTCTGTAGTATGAGCAAGGTGTGAAGTTTTATGATTTTAGTTTCATCATGTCTGTTGGGCAACAGGGTAAAATATAGTGGCGGTTCAAATGATAATGAGCTTTTGATGCGCTATAGTCACTATTTGACGGCGATATGTCCGGAATCAGCCGGTCATCTTCCTATACCGCGTCCACCAGCTGAATTGCAGGAAGGCGATGGTAAGGCAGTGCTGCGGGGGCGTGCCAAGGTATTGAACAAGCATGGCGAGGATGTGACGGTCAATTTCCTTCAGGGGGCAAACAGAATCCTGGATATTGTAAAGAAGAACAGGGTACGGGTGGCTATTTTGAAGGCCAACAGTCCATCCTGCGGCAAGGACATGATTTATGATGGCAGCTTCAGCGGTAATAAGATAGATGGTGAAGGGGTTACGGCAGCCTTGCTTAAGGAAAATGGTGTAAAGGTATATTCTGAAAATGAGCTTGATGAAGATAAGCTGCAGCGGATAATTGCAATGAACCAGGAGGAATAAGAGATGAGTAAAAAGGCAGAGCTTTTTCAGGAGTATTTAACCAGTCATAACTTGACCATGTTCACCCGGCAGGATCTTAACGACCAGCTGAAAACATCGGTATTCCGTTCGGCATTTAGTGTGGCAGGGGACACCATTCCCTTCATAATTGTGGTGGATGAAAGTGCTTTCTGCATGCTGCAGGTGCAAATTGCCGGCGGCGTGGTGAATGATGGCAATAGGGCAAGAATTTATGAAGAGGTCAATAAGTGGAATATTACCCTGAAGCCCTTTAAGTACGTTATCGATACGGATGGCAGCCTGATTTTGACCTGTTGCATGATGAATGCTGATGGGCAGATGGATGGGGATAAGACCAATGCCATGATGAACATTATCCTGGATTATCTTACTAAGGAGTACAGGAATATTTTGGCTGTTGTGAAAGGATAGCATAGGTGAATACCATGAATGTTGTTGTTGCAATTGATTCTCTTAAGGGCAGTCTCAGCTCTTTGGAGGCCGGTAAGGCTATTCAGCGGGGAATTGAACTGGTGTATCCGGAGGCGGAGGTGAAGGTGCGTCCCCTGGCAGATGGCGGCGAGGGTACGGTGGAGGCTCTTACCCTGGGTATGGGTGGCCAGCTGCAGTCTATTGAGGTGACAGGGCCTTTGGGAAATAAGGTTATGGCTCAATATGGAATTTTGCCGGAGAGCAAAACGGCCATTGTGGAAATGGCCGCAGCGGCCGGTATTACCTTGGTGCCCGAAAATAAGCGCAATCCGTTATATACTACCACCTATGGGGTGGGGGAAATTCTGCTGGACGCCATTGGCAAGGGCTGTCGCCATTTTATTATTGGTATTGGGGGCAGTGCCACCAATGACGGTGGGCTGGGGATGCTGCAGGCCCTGGGCTATGATATGCTGGATGACAGGGGCGAGCCCGTTTCCTTCGGGGCCGTTGGCTTAAAGGAGCTGAGGCAAATCGGCGATGAGCATGTGGTGCCGGAGCTGAAGGAATGCACCTTCCGCATAGCCTGTGATGTGAATAATCCCCTGTGCGGCGAGAAGGGCTGCAGTGCTATATATGGGCCACAAAAGGGTGCTACGCCTGGGGATATCGAACAGATGGACAGGTGGATGGCCCAATATGCTGCACTGGCCAAGGACAAGTATGCCAAGGCTGAGGCTGCAACTCCCGGGGCCGGGGCGGCCGGCGGCATGGGCTTTGCCTTTCTGACCTTCACCAATGCTGCATTGGAGTCGGGAATAGGAATCGTGTTGGCGGAAACCAGGCTGGAGGACTATATTGCCGAGGCGGATTTGGTTATTACCGGTGAGGGACGGCTGGATGGCCAGACGGTTATGGGCAAGGCCCCAATTGGCGTGGCCGGAATTGCCAAAAAATACAATAAGCCGGTGATAGCCTTTGCCGGCTGTGTAATCCCGGAGGCCAAGGCCTGCAACGACCATGGCATTGATGCATATTTCCCTATTTTGCGGCAGATTGTTACCCTGGAGGAAGCCCTTGACCCTCAAAATGCCCGTCAGAATATGATTGATACGGTGGAACAGGCCATGCGGCTGATGAAGATAAGTAAATAAGTTGATTAGGAACAGTACCCCTTTCAATATGAGCATTGAAAGGGGGCTTTTTTTCTTAATTGTCTGAAATAGTTTTGAGGTAATAGATGAGAATGTTATAATTATTACAGATTTTGGTTTACATTTTGGAGGAAAAGGGCATGGGAAAAATATTGGGGATAGCAATTAAAAATTATGGTTCATTAAGAGATATAAAAATGGGAAAACTATTTAGTGACCGTAATGCAGAGGAGCTAGGTAATATGATTGCGATTATTGGGCCTAGCGGAAATGGGAAAAGTACCATAGCCGACGCCTTTGGATTTATTTCCGACTGTATTTCATCTGATGTGGAAACAGCCTGTGATGAAAAAAATCGTGGGGGCTTTGATCAGCTTGTATCACAATGTGGGGCAAAGGAAATACATTTTGAGATTTACTATAAGGAAAGTAAAAATTCACGGCCGATAACCTATGAATTGACTATTGGCAAAGATAGGAACGATAGACCGTATATAAAAGAAGAACGTCTGCGGCAGAGACGTTCAGGCAATAGTTATGGTCGACCACTGTCATTTCTCCATTTGATAGATGGAAAAGGTTATGCCTTTGAAGGCTCAGAAGGAGGTCAATCAGATGATGATGGGAATGAGTCAGTTGGAACTAAAGTGCCTGTAGAACTTTCGGAGAATAGAACGTTAGGTATAGTTACCTTAGGGGTAATGAAACAATATTCACGTATAGAAAAATTTTTATTATTTTTAAAAAGCTGGTATCTGTGCTATTTTACTCCAGACGCTGCAAGACAGCTGCAAACTGCGTCACCATCGCCGTATTTAAATAAAACTGGAAGCAATATAAATAATGTTGCACAATATATGTTTCGAGAAAATCCAGATAAGTTTAAAAAGATATTGCAGGATATACAAGATAAAATTCCTAATATTGAACAAATAAAACCTGTAAAATGGCCTGATGGCCAAATGGTTTTGGAGTTTTTCCAAAAGGGCTTCGATAAACCCTTCTTTTCACCTCGTATGTCTGATGGAACTCTAAAATTGTTTGCATATTTTCTGCTTTTGCATGAAAGTAACCCACGCCAATTAGTTTTTGTGGAAGAACCTGAAAATGGATTATATCATAAGTATTTGGCTGATTTAGCTATCGAGATGAAAAAAAATGTGGGTACAGGTTATGCAAAGCAGTTGTTTGTAACTACCCATAGTCCATTTTTTGTGAACGCTTTAACTCCAAATCAGGTTTGGGTATTGGAAAAGAGTGACGATGGCTTTTCCAGGATAAAGCGGGCAAGCGAGTATGAATTTGTAAATGATTTAAATTCTGAGGGTGCGAGCGTTGGCGATTTATGGTATAGCGAATATTTCGGGTGAGGTACTATAATGTATTTTCAATTTCTTATAGAAGATAAATCCGGTCAGATTCTTGTTGAAAAAATAATGGATAAATTGCGCATGGTACATGAGAACGTTTTTTACGGGTGCAAGTACTTTCATGGTATAGGAGGTTTTTCACGCAAGAATACTGTAAAAGAAACCAAGACTGGTAAATTGTTAAATGATTTAGCAACATATTTGAGGGGCTTTGATAAGAGTTTACAGGCCATGTCCGACGAAGCTGTTGTTTTCGTAGTTTTAGATAATGACACAAGAGACACAGAGGCATTTAGAGGTGAACTTGAAGAAGTTGCTGTCAAAAATAACATTTCCATTGACCGTGTATTTTGTATCGCCGTTGAAGAGATGGAAGCATGGTTATTAGGTGATGAAATGGCTATAAGAAATGCTTATCCAGAGGCAAGGATGAGTTATATAAAAAGTTATAGTCAGGATAGTATTTGTGGAACCTGGGAAATCTTAGCCGAGATAGTATATGATGGCGGGATGAGAAAATTTAAGGAAGAATGTCCTACTTTTGTTGAGGCTGGGAAACAAAAATGTGAATGGGCGGAAAAGATCGGGCAGTGTATGGATATAGATGTTAATAAGTCACCAAGTTTTCAATATTTCATTAAAGAGGTAAGGAAACGACTCACTGTGTAATTTACAACACCTTCGTTGTCTATGGCTGCCTATGAAAATGGGCGAAAAATTGACAAGAGATTTTAAAACGAGTATAATGATTGCCGTAAATCGCTTTTACGGGCTTTTTGCAATGAAGCTGCGGGCGTGGCGGAACTGGCAGACGCGCTGGACTTAGGATCCAGTGCCGCAAGGCGTGGAGGTTCGA
>NZ_CAMYWM010000039.1 GCF_947302755.1 uncultured Anaerovibrio sp. | reverse complement strand
CTTGTCACCTGTCCTGTGGTGCGATGCATGGCGGATACGATAAATAACCGGATCACGCATTACAATATTAGGTGATGCCATATCAATCTTGGCACGAAGTACCTTCTCACCATCACCGAACTCGCCGGCCTTCATTTTCTGGAAAAGCTCCAGATTTTCCTCCACACTGCGATTGCGGTAAGGACTTTCCTTGCCTGGCTCAGTGAGGGTTCCGCGATAGGAACGGATTTCCTCAGCAGTAAGGTCATCAACATAAGCCAGCCCCTTCTTGATCAGCTCCACAGCATAATCGTAAAGCTTGCCGAAATAATCAGAAGCAAAAAACATTCTATCATCCCAGCTGAAGCCCAGCCATTTAATATCCTCCTGAATGGAATCAACATATTCCACATCCTCCTTTACAGGATTGGTGTCGTCAAACCGCAGATTACAAATACCGCCGTTATTTTTGGCCAGGCCAAAGTTCAGGCAAATGGACTTGGCATGACCAATGTGAAGATAGCCATTTGGCTCCGGCGGAAAGCGGGTATGTACTCCCTCAGGATAGTACCCATTCTTCAAATCGTCATTTATTTCATTCTGTATAAAGTTGGAACCAACCGAAGTGTTCTCAGCCATAAATCAATCGCTCCTTCTGTCTTTTAACCCGTAAACGGGCTGGGATGGCCCTTTAGCCATCAGTAACTTTAAGTATATCATAAAATGAGACTGTTCAATAGGAGTTTTTTATTCCCATGAATTTAAGGAAGGCTCCTTAGTCCAGCATATCCAAATCCGAGGAATTACATTTTTCCTCCACATATCGGTTTAGCTTGGCATAGCCCTCCTTGACCTTATCAAGCTGGGGCAAATGCTCCATAACCCGTGGGAGATAGCCCTTGTCCCGAATTCTAATCATGGTCCAGGCGAAATTTATATCATAGGCCCACATAAGGCGCACAAGAATGCGGTCATTGTTGGTGCGGATTTCATTGTAGTCCACCTGCTCTCCCCGGACGAATTTATCTATAAAGCCTGGAGCAAAAAGCATTTGCTCATCCTCAAAGGGAATCTTGGAAAAGGTCTGGATTTTCTTTCCCGTAAGATAAGGCTCCAGCACCCGGAAAATATCCAGCTTGTCCGCATCCCGGATAATTCTGGCAAATAGCAAATGCCTTCCGGTGGGAGCCGGGGCTATATCCTTTTTATTGTGGTTGCCAATGGCAAAGAGAAGAATATCCCGGTCCTCCTCAGACAATTCCTGAAAGAAGGTCAGCTCCTGAATAACCTTTAAACCAAGGTCAGCATGATCCTCCGATAATGCATCGGAGAAGGTGCGGTACAGCTTCCACTGACGGAACCGCCCCACATCATGGAACAGCCCCACCAGCTCGGCCAGCAGTACGTCATGTTCACTTAACTGCAAATGCCGGGCCAGCTCCCTGGCATAGGAGGTTACATACCCGGTATGCAGCTCCTTGGTTTTTATGCCCAGCATAACCTCCTCATCATCTTCATAGAAGGTTTTAACGTATTTGTCCATCCAAACATGGGCTCTTTTAACAATATCCTTCATCTATATCACCGCCAAAAAATACAAAAACAAAGGAGCTGCATCCACAGCCCCTTCAATAGGTTTCTTACAGAATTATATCATAATCTAAAGTATTTTGAAATCTCACATCACATCATATTTCATCACATTTTTTATCTGCAACCTCCTTCACTAAAACCGTAAAATTTTGTACAATATTTTAAAAATATATTCCACGAGGTGATGCATTATGTATAAATTTTTATTGACCCTTGTAGTGGCAATTACCATTTGTGTCCCTAACATAGCTAATGCTGGCTTTGGTACAGGAATCGGTATCACCTTCCCTGTGTCCGGCTCCGGATCCAGTGTCCCAAACACTAATTGTAACTACGCCGCCATCCAATTTGATAATATTATTCAGGAGCTTACCGTTGAAAAACGTAACGGAACACTTTTTATGGAGCTCAAGGTTACCAACAGTGGTGATTTGCCTTACAGTGTGAGCCATCGGGACGGACAGCTTTATGATTTTGTTATTACTGATAAAAACGGGGAAAAACTCTGGCAGTGGTCCAATAACATGGTCTTCACCCAGGCACTTACCTCTTCTTCCATTGACGCCCATAGCTTTGCAGTTTATAAGGTAGAACTGAACAGCAAAATCTTTCACAAAATCAAGGACAGTGCCATCCTCGTTACTGCCTACATGTTAGATACCCCTTATAAGCTGTCAACAAAGGTTCCCACCTGGACTGCTGCCAACGGAACACCTATTTTTATTCATGGCGGTATAATCCTTGGTAATTGACCTGCTGCCAATCACAGAGTAAGAAAAATGGAGGCTCACGCGAGAGCCTCCATTTTCCTTTGTTGCAGAATATATTCCTTTATTTTACAAATACCACGTTGCCCTGGCCCAGGAAGCCGGTAATCTGGTTCTCGCTTAAAATTTTAGCCGCATCCGCATCAGATACCACTGGATTTACGAAGCCCTGAACTGACAGTGCTCTTACGATAAGTGGATTGGAGCCGGCCCGGGATACACCGGTGTAAATGCTTCTGGCATAACCCACATAGCCCTTATTTACTACCTGGTCATAGCTGAAGTTGGCCTGGCCATATACCAGCTTGTGAGCCGGAGTGAACACGCCTGGTGCCATAGCCGTTTCCAAACCAAGGCCGGTGCAATCAACGATAAGGCCGGTATATGGACCGGTGCTTACCGGAATCTCCGGTGCAAAGGTGGTGGCAGCCGGCAGTGGAGCTGGTGGAGTAGAGGTGGCTGGTAATACAGCAGCGGCCAGGGACTTGGCACCATAAACCGGCAGCTCAATTACCACATGATAGCCATCAGCATCCTTGTACTTCTGAACCACCTTGGCCCCCTTTATCATACCGTTAATCCGGGTCTTGATTACATCGCTGGCCATAACGCTGTCCCGTACCGTAGTCTCCGAGTCAATATATACACCCTGAGCCTCCTCCAAAGCATTGCGCATGGCATCCATCTTGGCTGCCCTGTATCCGGCAGCGGCATTTGGATTTTGCAGGGCCCCAACGCCCTCTACCTTGATTACCCCATCAGTGATGTCAGTTGCCGCAAAGGCGGTACACCCCATCAGCATCATTGCCATGGCAACGATTAATGCAAATACCTTTTTCATAATAATTCCTCCCATTTTACTTTCCTAATATTTTTTCTTTTAATATTTTATACCGCTTTACCTGGTTGGTAAGGGTTAAATACCTTATACCTTCCGCCAATAATCCAGCGTATTGTTGGCCATTGCCTCTGCCGCATCCAGCCCTGCCTTGGCTATGGCCAGCCGCTCAGCTGCCTGGGCCGTATTGGCCACGATTTCATAATCCTCTGAGAACCTGCCCAGCACCGTTTTTTTCATACAATCATAGGCCTGAATTCTTACGGAGGATTTGGCCACATAGCCGGTACCGGCTGTATTGGCCTCCAGACTATCAATACTGGCTTCACCTACTATGGCAAAGTTGGCCATAATAGTGTTATTATCAATCATTCCCTTGACGGTATCCATGTATCCATCATAGTCTCCCTGGGCCGACAGAGATCTCACAATACCTATATCGTTATCTTCAAGCTCCGTCTGAAATCCCGAATTACTAAATCGGTGATTAAAGGCTTCGTGAAGGCTGTCGGCATATCCCAGATTATCAGAGGTATTTACGGCCCGCATCAGAATACTGGCGGTCATGGCATCATTGGTTAGCTGCTTATGCTCGACATATTGCTGAAAATCCTGGAGCAGCTTGGCATGATTTACAGTGACCTGGGCGATTACCAGCAGACCGGCGTTGCTGGTGTTCTCACTCAGCACCTGACTGTCCATTACATAATCATTGTATCGGTCCATCATTTTGGCAAAAATACTGGCCGAATCCTTTTCTGCCCTTGTATCATGGGAAAACACCTTGAATACCGCCCGTTTCTTGGCATGCTCCAAAGCCTGCTGTCCCTGGCCGGCCGGGGCTGTTCCACTGATTTTTACCACATCCACCGGTGAGGCTGCTGCCATACCTCCAGTGAGCATTACACAGAGGATACAGAACATCATCAACAAACACGGTACTACCAACTTCCTTCGCAGATAATATTCAGCCATGGCTTGTCACCTCCTACCTACACCAGCATACATTATTGTCATTGAACCTGAAGAATAATCTTCGTGGTACTTTCCAAGGGAGCCAGCCTTATTCCATTTAACCCGGCTCCCCGTATAATTTCCTGGGAAAGCTCATATAAATTTTCCCACCCGGTGGCGATAAGCTTCATCTTATAGGCACCATTTGGGGCAAAGCCGGCTCTGGTAATCCGGCATTTGGCTCCCTCCAGCAGGTTATTTATCATGGAGCTTTGATTGGCCCTATCCCATAGGCCGTGAATTTCCACCGTGGTATTAAGATTGTAGTCACCGCCCCGATTTTCAAACTGCATGGTCTTCAGTGCCGCCCGGGCCAAATGCTCAGTTGCCTTGGCTGCAGCCTCCCGCTTGGCGGCAAACAGGGCTTCCTCGGCGGTCCTGCCCAAGCCTACGAACTGCTCCATGTAGGTATTGGCATAGCCATTTTGAATTCCCACCAGGGAGAAGCTGGCCTCCACCACCCCTTTGTAATATCCGCTCTTATCTCTGGTGACATCCACCTCCCGCATGGTACCGGCCAATACGGAATTGGCTTCATTGTCTCCATCGCTGCGGGCCAACCGGCGCAGCTCTGCCGGATACGGGGTAGGGCTATAGGTCAGCAGCTGGGCTACGCCCTCATGCTCCACCAGCTGAATTCCCATTTCATTCAAATACTGTCCCACGATGTTCACCGCCCGTTCATCCCGGCGGATACGTCCATCTATACCGTAATCCACTACAGCTACATTGGCTGCCCTGGGCTCCAGGGCGGCGGCCATTGCCTTGGCCACATCATCTCTGTACTTGGTCTCTATATTTGTATCATTGGCATCCAGGTCAACCCGTACCACATACACATCGCCCTCAACGCCCTCTGATAACACCTCTCTTATCTGTACATAGCCGGTGGAGCGGGCCACAATCCGATCTGTTACCAGTACCCCCATGTCCACCTCACTGCTGCTGTGCACGTAAAGTCCCACCTTGGATTCCAGCATGGTTCGCATAGCATCCCGCAGAGCCAGCTCCCGGGCCTTCTGCACATCACCGTTATACAGTGCCACCCCTTCGACGATTTCCGCTGAACAGCTTTGCTGGTTAACTGCAAGGCCACCTAGCAAGAAAAGGCCAACCATCAATATAGGAACAATCCATTTTTTCTGCAAACTAATCATATTCCCATCATCCCATTTCCTGCTAAACTATTTCTGGTAAACGAAATATACTCAACTTAAATCTACTTTACTTATCCTAACTGGCCAGCTCCTGGGCCAGTCCCAGCAGCAACGCCGTATAAATCTGATTATCATGCCAATCGGCACTGGTGCCCGGCAGAAGCTTTACTGTCCGTTCACTTACCCGGCTCAGCTCCCGCTGCTCATCGCCCTCCACGGGGCTCTTGGCCAACCACACCTTGTGGAGATTAGTATAAACATTATTCCCTGAGTTAACCATCTGACTGGCCAATCCTGATATATCCAATCTGATTGGGTGCCCCGGATGGCTCATGGTCACATCCACCCGGCCATTGGCACTGTCCAGACTCAGTCTATAGGCTCCATCAATCATATCATCGGCCAGCTGCTGGCCGCCAACTGCCGGCGGATACACCACCCGCTTTGTTTTTTTCTGATAGGCTGAGGTGAAAAAGTAGCCTACCAAAAATTGTAAATCCTCTGCAGCCTGGCCCATAAACATTTCCCGTGCCCTTTCCGATGACATAGCCACATCCGTTACCTGATAGGTATCAATGCCCAGCTTGGCTTCATCATCCCGCAAATTGTTTTTTATGCTGGAGAAGCTGATATCATTTTTCAGCATCCTGTGCACCAGGGATATAAATTTTCCCTGCTTTTCCCCGTTACTTATAGGGGTATTATGAAGATTCTCCCACCGGTCAGTTTGCCGGTTATACTGGGAAAGACCTATTGTCTCGGCCTCCACCATGGGCACGATCCCCAACAACCTTAAGCTTACCGTATTGCCCTCCTCCGTCATCCGGCTCATATCCAGATTTTCCTCCGGCATACAGAACAATAAGGATATGCCTGCAATTACCGTGGAGGTGTAGGCCGTTTCCAGAGAATTGTTGTTGGCGGTATCAATGGAGGTGCTTACCATAATTGCCGGGTAAAGAAATATTTCATCACTGGCCGTTATGTGCTCATTGCTGCTATGATATCCGCCCCAGTTAATATTGGGGATTTCGTAGGGCAGCTCGTCCGCCACAGCCATTCCCTTAAGCTTGTTCCGGATAAGACTGTCCACCTGCTGGCGGGTATCCTCATCCAGATGGATGTTATTGAGGGGCGATTCGAAGGTAAGCACCGGCTGAAGGTAAACCTCCGGCTTGGCCCCAGCGGCTTTACCGACAGGCAGCACCAACAAACCGATTACGATTAAGCTCAGTCCCAATACCCACCTCACAAGCATCCCTCCAGCTGATTATCCTTAGCTGCTTTTTCAATAAAGCTTACTTATCCTTTTCTCAGGCGGTCCGCCGCCTCTTTTATTTTCTGCTTATCCACATCCACCTTGTTCATGGCCCGCAGGGAATCCTCAAAATGCTGATAGTTTACTCCGGTGGTGCTGTCCACATTTTCCTTCCATTCATTCAGCAGCATGGCACTGCCGATCAGAATGGCAACGTTTTTCATCTGATCCCCGCCACACAGCAGGGCCTGGGCCGCCAGGAAGGTACCCTCATCCCGTCCACGGGAAAAATATTCATCCTTTAGCATAACCAGCCGCTTGGCCTCTGCCAGCCGGGCATCCTCCGCCGGCACCATATTGAAGAACCGTTCAGCATCAATTTCCGGCATTCTTACGGTCTTGCCGGAATTGCCCTTCTCCATAACCATATCCACCGATGAATCATAGCCCGCCGTGGATGCATTGATACCGTTCACGTTTACCAGCTCCGCCTCCACGCCGTAATCGTTCAGCAGCTCATTGGAGATAGCCGCTGCCTGACTGCTAAGCTCAAAGCCGGCCATGTAGTAGGATATCATCTTCCGGTAGGAGTTCTGAATTTCCCGCTTAGAAGGAGCGAAGAGGCTGAATATATTGAAGGCCTCTGCCCGGTTGGTCAAGCCAATACTGGTGGTAAACTCATTTTGTACCAGCTGCCCTGCACCAAAATTTAATCCCAAGGTCAGGGCAATCGCAACTGCTAATTTCCCTTTCATATCCATCACCCTTTTTTCTTTTTCATATCTCTTATTCAAAGAATAACACGATAAAAATAACTCTGCAATAGGTAGAGCCCTTATTTAACGTAAGTTTAATAAGGGCTCCTGTTTTATAATTTAGTTTTAAGATTAAATAAATTCTGTTTTAATATTTTCCTCCCCAGGAGCACCTCTCCCTACCCAAAGGAGTTTTTGCTCTGTTCAGAGCCGCCGAAAATAAATAAAGACTATAATCCATCCACCCATGGTGCACAGACTATAGTCCTTAATTTTTAAATATTAAGCTCATTATTAAGCTCTGAACTTGCGCTTACGGGCAGCCTCAGACTTTTTCTTACGGCGAACACTTGGCTTCTCATAATGCTCACGCTTTCTAACCTCAGCGATGGTACCAGCTTTCTGGCTCATGCGCTTAAAGCGGCGGAGTGCGCTGTCAATGCTCTCGTTTTTACCAACCTTAATCTCGTTTGCCATCTATTTTTCCCCCCCTCCAGTTGACTTGGGAGTGTATTTCATAACTACACCCGATCATTATATACAAAAATTGCAACAATGTCAATATTAGACGGGAACAAACCCCAGTCCATAGGTATACATCAACCTGGAGGCCACTGCATGGAACGTCCGCCTAACAGGTGGAAATGCAAGTGGTTGACGGTCTGGCCGCCTTCGGCCCCGGTATTGACCACAACCCTGAAGCCACTGTCGGCAATCCCCTGCTCCCGGGCAATAGCCGGAATAACCTGGCATAAAATATGCCCGGCCAGTTCCTTGTCCTCAGCCTGCAGGGCGGCAACGCTAGCAATATGCTTTTTAGGAATAACAAGCACATGTACTGGTGCCTGAGGCTCCAAATCCTTAAATGCTACGACCTGGTCATCCTCATATACAACAGTGGAAGGAATTTCCTTTTTTGCAATTTTACAAAAAATACAATCTGCCATTTTGGTACACCTCCCTTTACATTATGCTTAATTACTGCTCACATTTATATATTTTACTATAAACACTTAGCGAACACAAGCCGAAGGCGCAATGTAAGCTTAGTGTGCGTGTAAGAGCGTGTGGACACCTCATATGTGTCCACTAAGCTTACTATAAACACTTAGCGAACACAAGCCAAAGGCGCAATGTAAGCTTAGTGTGCGTGTAAGGGCGTGTGGACACCTCATATGTGTCCACTAAGCTTACCATATACACCATCCTTATACAATTTTTCAAGGCGCACCTTATATATTTTCCCAGTCTCAACCTCATCATCGGTATAAACCCGGATATAAGTATCCGTAAGCCCATCTGTAATCCCCTCATTATTGGTTTCAAAGAGAACCTCCTGAACTGTACCCAAATAGTGGCTATGGAAATCCTCGGCCATCTGCTGGGCCATGGCCTGAAGTCTGTGTACCCTATCCTTTTTCACTGGCTCCGGCACTTGATCCGACATCTTAGCGGCAGGAGTACCGGTTCGGGGAGAATAAGGGAATACATGAATTCTGGCAAAGCCAAGAGTCCGAATGTAGTCAAGACCTTCCGCAAACATTTCCTCTGTTTCCCCTGGAAATCCCACAATAACATCGGTGGAGATAGCCACCCCGGGAACCCTCTGCTTTACGTTTTCTATCAACCCTGTAAACTCCTGCCGATTATAGTGACGGTTCATTTTTTTCAGTACCTCATCAGAGCCTGCCTGTAATGGCAGATGCAAATGATGGCTGAATTTGGGGTGGCTCCTGATAAGCTCCAAAAGCTCAGGGGAAAGCTCAATGGATTCCAGGGAGCCCAAGCGCAGGCGTCGAAGCCCGGGCAAATCCAGAACAGCCCTGGCCGCATCATACAGGGAGGTTCCGTCCCGAAAATCCTTGCCGTAGGCCCCAAGATGAATACCAGTCAACACGATTTCCTTAAAACCGTGGTCCAACAGCTTTTGGGCTTCACTGCGGATGCTTTCCAGCCTACGGGAACGAAGGGGACCTCTTGTATAGGGAATAATGCAATAGCTGCAAAAATTGGTGCACCCCTCCTGAATTTTCAGGAAGGCCCTGGTCCGGGCCGGCATTTCATACAGAGGAATATCCTCAAATTCCCTGGCCTGCATAATATCATCCACCCGGTCAATAATCTCCTCCTGGGCCATGGCCTGCTCAACGTAATTAACAATATTGGCCCGGTCCCTGGTGCCCAGCACCACCCGAACCCCTTCAATGGCCTTTACCTCATGGGGAGCTGCCTGGGAATAACAGCCTGTAACCGCAATAATGGCCTGGGGATTAAGGCGTTGTACCCGGCGAATAAGCTGACGGGATTTTTTATCACCAAAGCTGGTAACCGAGCAGGTATTTATAACATATACATCCGCTGGATTGGTATGGGGTACAATATCATAGCCCGCCTGCTTGAACAGTCCCTCCATGGTTTCAGTTTCAAACTGATTTACCTTGCAGCCCAGCGTAATAAACGCCACCGTTGCCATTAAATCCTACCTCCTAAGTCACCTTTTTCATATTGAATGATGGTCATGGCGGAAATCGCCGCCGTTTCCGCCCGCAGAATTCTGTTCCCCAGGCTTACGGAGGGTATCCCCAGCCTTTTGGCATACTCCGCCTCCTCCAGGGAAAAGCCTCCCTCGGGGCCAATGACCACCATAAACCGCCTTTGGCCACAGCTGCGCAAAAAAGTCTTTATGCCAGTCTGCTCCTCATTTTCGTAGCACATACAAATAGCCGCTTCATCCCTGTGGGAGGCCACTTCAGCCAGCCATTTCCTGATGGGCTGAATTTCCTGAACCTCCGGCAGGCAGCTTCGTCCACATTGCTTGCCAGCCTCGTTGGCAATTTTTTGCCATTTTTCCTGCTTGGCCTTGGCCTTTTTGGCATCATAGCGCACCACACAATTATCACTGGTCAGGGGAACGATGTAATTTATGCCCAGCTCCGTGGCCTTTTGTGTAATAAGCTCCAGCTTGTCCCCCTTGGGCAGACACTGGGCTAGGGTAATTTCCACATCAGACTCCGTTTTTTCCTCAATATAGGCCACCAATTCCAGCTCCACCCTATCCTCTGTAAAGCCAGTCATAACATATTCACCAACCCTGCCTTCATCATCAGCCACCACAATATGGTCTCCCTCTTTGGAACGCATCACCCGGGAAAGATGATGGGCATCAGGGCCGGTTATGGTTATATTTTCTTTTAATAAATCAGATATAAAGATTCTTCTCATTATTAAGCCTGCTTCTTAAAGGTTATGCACGCCCATCCCTTGTTTTCCATGCGCTTAACCATGCCATAGCCATGGGCCGCAGCAGCATTTATTACATCGTCAATACGGTCCTCAATAATACCGCTGGTAAGGAGAGTACCATCCTCCTCAAGATGCTCATCCAGCTGATCAAATAGTCGGATAATAATATCCGCCACAATATTGGCAATAACCAAATCCGCCTTCCCGTGAATATTCTGCATCAGATCACTCTGGGCCACGGAAACAATACCTTCCACCTGATTTTCCTCCAGGTTTTCCCGGACAATCTTCAATACAGACTCATCATAATCAACGGCCTGAATATCCCTGGCCCCCAGCTTGGCGGCTATTATGGATAAAATACCGGAGCCGGTACCCACGTCAAATACCTTCATGCCCGGCCGTACCAGCTTTTCCAGCTCACAAATACACATGGAGGTGGTGGCATGGGTACCGGTGCCAAAGGCAGCCCCCGGGTCCAGCTCCACAACGATTTCCTCCTCCTTGGGCTCATATTGCTCCCAGCTAGGCTTGATAACAATGCGCTCCCCCGGCTTTTCCGTATGGAAATACTGCTTCCAGGTATCTGACCAGTCCTCGTCCGCCAGCTCACTGGTGGTTATAATGGCCGGGGCAATGCTGACGCCACGGCTTTCAAGGGCCTTGACCTCCTGCCTGAAGGTCTGCAGCTTTCCCTCCAGCTCTCCATCCACAGCCAGATAAGCCTTTTCCGTAACCACCTCCGTTTCGGTGGCAATAGGAATATCCGTATAATCCCATTTTCCGGAGGTAATATAATCATTTACCAGCTCCGGATCCTCAATGACCACCCCGGTGGCCCCCAAATCCCCAAAAATCTCTGCAATTAACTCTGTCGCCTCATGGGTTGTTTGAATGCTGACTTCACACCATTTCATTGCCTTCGCTCCTCAAAACTATCCTATACATGACGAATACCCCAGACGCAACACTGCGCCCAGGGTAACTGCATCAATCATTCTTAAACAGCTTCTTCATTTTGTTAAAAAAGCCTTCCTGCTCAGGATTTACTTTTTTGCCGCTTATTTCACCAAATTCCCTCAGCAATTCCTTTTGCTTGTCCGACAGCTTCTGTGGGGTCAGAACCTTAATCCGGACATGCTGATCACCAAAGGCACCGGAATGCCGCAATATAGGAATTCCCTTGCCCCGCAGGCGCATAACGGTACCGGACTGGGTGCCGGCAGCCACCTTCATTTCCACCTTGCCATGGATGGTCGGTACCTCAATGGTGTCACCCAAGGCCGCCTGAACGAAGGAAATAGGCACCTCGCACATTACATCGGCTCCGTCCCGGCTAAACAGCTCATGACGCTTGATATAAATATAAACATACAAATCGCCGTTGGCACCGCCCCGCTTGCCGGCCTGACCGCCGCCGGCCACTCTGATGCGCTGGCCCTCATCAATACCGGCAGGAATATTGACCTTAATCTTCCGCTGAACCTTCTTCTGGCCCTTGCCGCCGCACACCTTACAAGGATTTTTCACGATTTTGCCCGTACCGCTGCACCGTCCGCAGGTGGAGGTGCTCATCATCCGGCCCAATGGGGTATTGCGCACGGTCTGAACCTGACCTGTACCATGGCACTGGGGACAATCCTCAGGGGAGGTTCCCTCAGCCGCTCCTGTACCATGACATTTCTCGCAATTCTCAGTACGGGGAATGTTAAGCTCCACTTCCTTGCCAAAGGCCGCTTCCTCAAAGGTAATCTCCAAATCGTAACGGAGATCGGCTCCCTGCTCCGGCCCAGGGCGACGGGACCGGCCGCCAAAGCCGCCGAAGCCGCCGCCACCCCCAAAGAAGGTTTCAAATATATCACCGAAATCGCCACCGCCAAAGCCGCCGAAGCCGCCGCCAAAGCCACCTGGGCCGCCGCCCCCGGGACCTTCAAAGGCCGCATGACCAAACTGATCATACTGGGCCTTCTTTTGCGGATCCTTAAGGACATCATAGGCCTCGTTGATTTCCTTCATCTTGGCTTCGGCCTCTTCCTTATTGTCCCGGTTACGGTCAGGATGATATTTTATTGCCATCTTGCGATATGCTTTTTTTATTTCCGCCTCGGAAGCTCCCTTCTGGAGCCCCAGGACTTCATAATAATCCCGCTTTTCGCTCATATAATCCACCTTATCCTATCAAGTATGGGCTGCCGCCATAAGGCAGCAGCCCATATATACTACAATACTTTTATGCATTATGCAATAGCTGCATCTATGCCTTCAATAAAATCGGGATTACTTATCTTCCTTAACCTCAGTGAAGTCTGCATCTACTACATTATCATCCTTTGGTGCCTGCTGAGCACCGGCACCGGCCTGACCACCCTGGGCCTGCTGAGCCTGCTGGGCAGCCTGATAAGCTGCTGCACTGATTTCATACAGTGGCTGCTGGAGCTCCTCAGTGGCCTTCTTGATAGCCTCGTTGTCAGTACCCTTCAAAGCTTCCTTAACCTTCTCTACGCCGGCCTTAACCTTTTCAATCTGAGCAGCATCAGCCTTGTCGCCCATTTCCTTGATAACCTTCTCGGCCTGGTAAACCATGGAGTCAGCATTGTTGCGGATCTCAATGTTTTCCTTCTGCTTCTTGTCCTCGGCTGCATGGGCCTCAGCTTCCTTAACCATGCGGTCAATATCCTCCTTGCTCATGCCGCTGTCGGACTGAATGGTGATATTCTGGGACTTGCCGGTACCCAGATCCTTGGCCGATACGTGTACGATACCATTGGAGTCGATATCGAACTTAACCTCAATCTGTGGGATTCCACGAGGAGCTGGTGGGATATCAGTAAGATTGAAACGACCCAGAGTCTTGTTGCCGGCTGCCATTTCACGCTCACCCTGGAGTACATGTATCTCAACGGCCGGCTGGTTATCAGCTGCGGTGGAGAATACCTGGCTCTTGGAGGTAGGAATGGTGGTGTTACGCTCAATAATCTTGGTGCAAACGCCGCCCAAAGTCTCAATACCCAGGGAAAGTGGAGTTACATCCAAAAGAACTACGCCCTTCTCGTCATAATCGCCGGAGAGAACGCCGCCCTGGATAGCAGCACCAACAGATACGCACTCATCAGGGTTAATGCCACGATGTGGCTCCTTGCCCAAATACTTTCTGATAGCCTCCTGAACAGCCGGAATACGGGAAGAACCACCAACCAACAAAATCTTATCAATATCGTTGCCGGTGAGGCCGGCATCCTCCATGGCCTTACGGGTAGGAACCATGGTACGCTCAACCAAATCGGCAGTAAGCTCATCAAACTTAGCCCGGGTCAGGGTTAAATCAAGATGCTTAGGGCCGGAAGCGTCAGCAGTGATAAATGGCAGGTTGATGTTGGTGGACATCATGCTGGACAGCTCAATCTTGGCCTTCTCAGCAGCCTCAATAACCCGCTGGGCACTCATCTTATCGGCGGACAAATCAATGCCGTTTTCCTTCTTGAATTCATCAACAATCCAGTTCATAACCGCCTGGTCAAAGTCATCGCCGCCCAGATGGGTATCACCATTGGTAGCCCGAACCTCAAACATACCGCCATCAATATCCAGGATAGATACATCGAAGGTACCACCACCCAGGTCAAATACCAATACAGTGTGGGCATCCTCCTTGTCAATACCATAGGCCAGTGCAGCAGCCGTAGGCTCGTTGATAATACGGAGAACCTCCAGGCCGGCAATCTGACCGGCATCCTTGGTAGCCTGACGCTGGCTGTCGTTGAAGTAGGCCGGAACGGTAATAACAGCCTGGGAAACGGTTTCGCCCAGATAAGCCTCGGCATCAGCCTTCAGCTTCTGCAGCACCATAGCGGAAATCTCCGGTGGAGTATAGCTCTTATCATCAATGGTAACAGTGTAGTTCTTTTCACCCATGTGACGCTTAATGGAAGAGATGGTACGGTCCGGGTTGGATACGGCCTGACGCTTGGCCAGCTGACCTACCAGACGCTCACCGGTCTTGGAAAAGCCCACAACAGATGGGGTGATACGGCTGCCCTCCGGGTTAGTGATAACTGTAGGCTCGCCGCCTTCCATAACGGATACAACAGAGTTAGTTGTTCCTAAGTCAATACCAATAATCTTAGACATTTTATATTTCCTCCTTAACAGTAACAAACAAAATCATCTATATACATCAATTAGATACAACCTGAACCATGGACGGGCGAATTACCTTGCCCTTCACCATGTAGCCCTTTTGCAGCTCCATGGCAATGGTATCATCCTCCAGCTCCGGATTTTCCACCCGCATAACTGCCTGATGATAATTTGGATCAAACTTGGCTTCCTTGGTATCGATAACCTCCAGGCCACGATTTTTCAATACCTCCATCAGCTGATTGAAAATCATATCAACCCCCTGCTGGAAGGCGGCGGCATCCGTAGCCTCGGCAGCCAGGGCCCGCTCGAAGTTATCCACCATAGGCAGCAGCTCAGTAATAAAGTTCTGAACCACCAGGGCGGAAAGCTCCTCCTTTTCCTGGCGGGTACGACGGCGGAAGTTTTCAAAATCAGCCTGAAGCCGTTTGTATCTCTCTTCATCCTCGGCCAGCTTTTCCTTTAATTCCGCCAGCTCATCCTTTTCCTCCGGAGCCTCCTCTACAGCTTCAGCGGCTGGCTCATCATCGGCAAGCTCTTCAGCAGATTCCTCATGTTCATCAATCTCCCTCTGCATTTCCTCTAATTTTTCTTCATCCTTTTTCTTAAGCTTGTCTTTATCGAAAGGCATTCTATATATTCACCTCTTTAAGATTTCTACCAATTCAGCCTTTTAACGACCTCATTGAGATTTTGATTCATATAATTCAGCAGTGACATGGTCCGGCCGTATTCCATACGGGTTGGTCCCAGAACGGCCAGGGAGCCCAGGAGCTCACCATCCAAATGATAGGTGGCAGTTATTATACTGCAATCCTTAATACCGCTGTATTCATTTTCCTGACCAATGGATACCGTAAGTCCATCCCCCAGATGGGAACGGATAATATCCTTCATCAGCTGGTCCTCCTCCAGCATAAGGAGAATTTCCTTCACCTTGTCCACATCATGGAATTCCGGCTGGGTCATAAGCTCTGTGGTACCGCCCAGGTATAATCTTTCCTTGCGGTCGGACTCCAGGGCCTTGCCAATAAGCTCCAGGGCTGAATGATACAGGCCCTTGTCCCCAATGGCCGCCTCAATCTGCTTTAGGCTCCTGGTGTGGATTGTCTCCAAGGTATGGCCATTTAAATGACCATTGGCCACCTGGGCCATCCGCTGGAAGTCCTCGAAGCAGGCCCCATCAGGCATTTCCATAATACGGTTTTCCACAAAGCCCGCATCAGTCATCAGCACCGCAATCACCCGATGGTCATCCAGGGGCAGGAACTGCATACATTTAAATGCGGCTTTGGAAATCTGGGGAGCCAACACCAGGGACACATTCTTGGTCATCTTGGAAATCAGCCTGGCCGTTTCCTGAAATACCTGATCTATGCGCTGTACCTTGGTTTTGTACCACTTGTCTATAATCGCCTTCTCAGCCTCAGTCATGGGCTTGACTGGCAGAAGAGAATCCACATACAGGCGATAGCCCTTGGAGGAGGGAATGCGGCCTGATGAAGTGTGGATATGTTCAAGATAGCCCAGCATTTCCAGATCAGCCATTTCATTGCGGATAGTGGCAGGACTTACGCCCAAATCATACTTGCGGGCCAGGGTCCTTGACCCCACCGGCTCCGCCGATGATATATAATCCTGAATGACTGCCTGCAAAATATGCTGCTTTCTCTCATCAATCATAATTCATCTCTCCTGTTGTTAGCACTCCATGTTGCTGAGTGCTAACTTCTATACAAACTATAACACATAATTACAAAAAGTCAATAAGTCAATAAAAAAATATTTACATTTTATTTTAAAATGATTCACATAAACGTGAATTAATGCAGCAAAGGTACCACATCAATAATATACGCTATATAACAAAAGGCTGTCACACCAGTAGCAGTGCAACAGCCCTTTCCTTTAAAGTATTGTATTAACCGTTGATAATATATAAACAGTCATTCAATCAGAATATTTTACCTAAAATAAACCACATACGCTGACGGCTCTGAGCATCGGCACTCATCAGCTTGTCGCCGCCAATTCGTCTTGCATAATCGAACCTGAGGAACCAGTCATTTGGTCTTACGTAGGTTACGCCAATGCCCCAACCCTTCAGGGTCATATTGCCTTCACCGCCGGCACGGCCGATATTTACATGACCTGCATCAAAATAGGTACTGAGAGTCAACCCCTTCAGCTTGGTATGATACCGCAGCTCAATGGTCCCCAAGATACCTTCATCACCGGAGGCTTCGCCCTGTGGATACGCCCGGACGCCCCGTGCACCACCCAAATACAGATGCTCACTGCTGTCCAAATTATTGGCAGCCTTTTGCCCAGACAGCTTCAGCATAACATCCAGCCCAGGGTTAAAGGCATATATTCCCGTCATATCAAAGGTTCCCTTGGTAAACCGTCCCGTGGTGCCGCCTTCTTCGCCAATGGCCCGAGCTGAATCCGAGTCAGGAACCATTGTACCAGTAGTCATACCCACATTATAGGTCAGGCTGCTGCCATTGCCCCGTACAAAGCCATCAAAGCCCAGATTTACACTATGGCTGTGCTTATCCCACGTCATGTTGTATTTACTCAGCTCATCTGTGATTTTACGGAAGTTATACCCATAAACAAAGGACATACTGCTGGTGGATGTATTCCACAATGGGGTACGCCCATACAGGCTCCAGGTATCAGCCTTACCCTCTGCCCCAAGAGCACGGAATACATTACCTAACTCGTAATCTGCATGGGAAAAGCCAATGCCTATTCTGGTAGCACTGTGCCCCACCGGCATTTCATAGCTCAAATTGTAATTGTGCTGTTTTTGATTTGAAATAAGCAAGCCAACGGTGAATTTACCACCATTGCCAAAGGTATCATAATAATCTCCCTGGAAACCATAACGATAGCGTCCTGCAGACTTGCTGCCGTAATTTTCGCTATACAAAATAAAGGAATACTGTTTGCGGTCAGCAACGCGCACCGTAAGGTCACTGGTACCCTGTTTCTCACCTGGACTGAGAATACCAGCCACTTTAATACCTGGAATATCGCGAAGATTATAAAGAGCGTTTTCCAAACTGTGAATTTTGATGACCTGGTCCTGTTTTAAGCCGCCCAAAAAGCCCTTGGCAATATTGGTGTCGAGCTTGCTGTTATTTTCCACCCGGACCTCACCATAACGTCCTGGTTCAATTCTAATAATCAGGTGACGGTCAATGGCAGTCTGCGCGGGGATATAGGCCGTAGCCGCCGGATAACCATGTGTACGGGCATAATTCGTGACAGTGGCAACAGCCTCATCCAGCTCTGCTGCCCCAATCTCCTGACTAACATAGTAATCAAGCTGGTTGTCCAATTCCTCATCAGCCAGCTCCATACCCTCATGTTCTACCGTGATACCAGTCAAGGTAAAGCGCAAACCTTCATCCACACCCTCACTTTGTGGTAAAGTGTTCTCAAAGCCCTCAGCCGGCATTACCTCATTATTGGTAATACTATCCCCCGGCAATGGAATAGCAGGAGCAGCCAATGCGGTCACCGGAATTATTCCAATGGTACACGCCAATACCACTCCATTTACTAAGCATTTCCTATTCATTATTTGTTTCACTTCCCCTATGTTTTTATATATTTTACCCCACACTAATGGGTGCCAGGGCTCCTTCCTCTAAGATGGGAGCCAAGCACCCATAAGTGCTGGTTTTATTTGGCTAAATTCAGTGAGATATAAAGTTCCCCTGAATAAGTCCCCTTTTACTAATTTTACTAATCCGCTAAAAATTGTAAAATTCCTTCAAAACAAACTTCATTTATAAATATTTAATCAACTACAGCAGCCTGCTTAGCCACATCCGTGGAGGTCATAGCCTCTGGTGTGGTAACGCCATTGCTGCTCATGGTCAGCAGACCATCACCCAAGAAGTCAAGCACCATATCCTTGCGGCCATTTACCGTGCCATCCTTGCTCTTCCGCTCGCCACCGTTGCCAGCATTACCCGACATACCATCGTTGCCACCATTGGCACCACCATTACCATTAGACGCGCCATTGCCGATACCATTGGCGCCACCATTACCGTTAGACGTGCCACTGCCGATACCATTGGCACCATCATTACCGTTAGACGCCCCATTGCCGATACCATTACCACCGGCATTATTGCCCATACCGTTAGCCGCACCCGCTGACATCCCTGATGCATCAGACATACCCGATGGATTATCCTGAACTGCAGTAGCCAGCACTGGTGCATCTATTGTCTGAACATTCGGAGCCACAGAATTGGAGGCCTCGGTCAAATCCTTCATGGTAATATTCATACCCGGTGTATTATCAGAAATTGCGGAACCGCCAGAGCCGTTGGAACCACCTGTACCAGATGAGTCACCTGAACCATTGGAAGTACCTGAACCGGAGCCACCGTAGCCAGCCCACCGAAGAATATCCCCCATAGTGGTGGTAGCAGTCTGACGAACGCTCTTGTTGCCAGAATTATCAGTGTTGCCACCGGTGCCTTCATTGCCGCCGGTGCCTTCGTTGCCGCCGGTGCCTTCATTGCCGCCGGTGCCTTCATTGCCGCCGGTGCCTTCATTGCCGCCGGTGCCTTCGCCACCGCCAGTGCCTTCACCGCCACCGGTACCTTCACCGC
>NZ_CAMYWM010000038.1 GCF_947302755.1 uncultured Anaerovibrio sp. | reverse complement strand
GCTTCTATACCCATCTGACGCAGGGCCCACACAGAATGAACGGAGCAATAATCAAATTCAACACCCTGACCAATACGGATTGGGCCCGAGCCCAGAACCATTACCTTGCGACGGGTGCCGGAGGTATCCACCTCATCCTCCTGGGCGTGGAAGGTGGAATAATAATAGGGAGTTGCCGCCTCAAACTCCGCTGCACAGGTATCTACCATTTTGTAGCATGGCAAAATGTTCATGGTTTTTCTCATGGTGCGGATTTCATCAGTGGTCTTTCCGGCCAGCTCAGCAATGGACCGGTCCGCCAGCCCCACATCCTTGGCAGCCAGCATCAGACTTGGGGTAATCTGCTCATTCTGAATGCGCAGCTCCAAATCGGTAATCTTCTTGATTTTGCCCAAAAACCATTTATCTATTTTTGTAATATTGTGAATTTCATCCACATTGGCAATCCCACGGCGCATAGCCTCGGCTATTACAAATAACCGCTCATCATTGCACTTGGACAGGGACTTCATAACCTTTTCATCATCCCACTTATCCATGTCCTCCATATGAAGACGATGCACACCGATTTCCAGGGAGCGGACGGCCTTTAGGATAGCCCCTTCAAAGTTTCGGTCAATGGACATAACCTCACCGGTGGCCTTCATCTGGGTCCCCAGAGTCTTATCAGCATATACAAATTTATCAAATGGCCAGCGGGGGAACTTAACTACGCAGTAGTCCAGGGCCGGCTCAAAGCAGGCCTTGGTCTTCTGGGTTACGGCATTGGTAATCTCATCCAGACTGTAGCCAATGGCAATCTTGGCGGATACCTTGGCGATTGGATAACCGGTGGCCTTGGAGGCCAGGGCAGAGGACCGACTTACACGGGGATTTACCTCAATAACGTAATACTGATTGGAATTAGGGTCCAGAGCATATTGGGCATTACAGCCCCCCTCGATACCCAGCTCGCGGATAATGCGAATGCTGGCACTTCTCAGCATCTGATACTCATGGTCGGTAAGGGTCTGGGAAGGGGCCACCACAATGGAGTCACCTGTATGAACACCTACCGGGTCGAAGTTTTCCATATTACAGATGGTAATACAGTTGTCGTTGCCGTCACGCATTACCTCATACTCAATTTCCTTCCAGCCAGCCACACTGCGCTCAATTAGAACCTGACCAATCATGGAATACTTCAGGCCCTTTATGACGATGTCCACCAGCTCTTCCTCATTGTCGGCAATACCGCCGCCGGTGCCCCCCATGGTATAGGCCGGGCGAACGATAAGCGGGTAGCCGATTTCGTTGGCAAACTGTACGGCGGATTCCACATCCTCCACTATGGTGGACTCAGGAATCGGCTCACCCAGCTTGTTCATGGTTTCCTTAAACAGCTCCCTGTCCTCAGCCTGCTCAATGGCCTTTAAGGAGGTGCCCAAAAGCTCCACATTATACTTTTCCAGGATGCCCTGCTCAGACAGCTGAACTGCCAAATTCAGGCCAGCCTGGCCCCCCAGGGTAGCCAACAGGCCATCCGGCCTTTCCTTGCTGATAATATGCTCCATAAACTCTACAGTTAATGGCTCAATATAGACACGGTCCGCCATGTGCTTATCTGTCATAATGGTGGCCGGATTGCTGTTTACCAGCACTACCTCCAGGCCCTCCTCCTTCAGAGCGCGGCAGGCCTGGGAGCCCGCATAGTCAAATTCAGCCGCCTGGCCGATAATAATCGGGCCGGAACCAATAACGATAACCTTCTTTAAATTTTCCTTCTTTGGCACGGCTTATTCCCCCTTTGTCCCGCCGGTTAAAAGTGTCCAGAACTGATGGAACAGATACATATTGTCGTCAGGCCCCGGGGAAGCCTCAGGGTGATACTGGACGGAGAACAATGGCAAGGATGTATGGCGCATCCCCTCCACAGTACCATCATTAACATTGATGTGAGTAACCTCAAACGTAAACTCCTTTAAGGACGATTCCTCTACGGCATAGCCATGATTCTGGTAAGAAATATGAACCCGCCCATTCAGGAGATTTTTTACTGGCTGATTGGAGCCACGGTGACCAAACTTCAATTTATATGTGTTGGCCCCAAGAGCCAGAGAAATCAGCTGATGGCCCAGACAAATACCAAACATTGGCTTCTTGCCAATGAGCTTCTTCACTTCCCCAATAACCTCCGGAACATCCTTTGGGTCACCGGGACCATTGGAGAGGAAAATTCCATCAGGATTCATGGCCATAATCTCATCAGCCTTGGTATCAGCAGGCACTACTGTGAGCTTGCAGCCAAGATTATGGAGGGAATTCAATATATTCTGCTTGATGCCAAAATCCATTACCACAACATGAGGGCCATCATTATCCATTACATAGGCTTCAGGGGTAGTAACCTCAGCCACCACATCCAGCTTGATTGGTACACCCATGAGCTTATCTATTTCCTCCTGGCTGGCATCCTCGGAAACGATAATTCCCTTCATGCAGCCCTGGGAGCGGATGGTTCGGGTAACCGCACGGGTATCCACATTGTATAGACAAGGAATTTTCTGCTCATTTAAGAATTTTGCCAGCTCATTTTCCTTCTGCCAGTTGCTGCCCTCATCACAGAGCTCACCGATAATAAACCCATTGACAAAGGATTTTCTGGACTGCATAAATTTATCTGCCACTCCGTAGTTGCCAATAAGGGGAAATGTGAGAGTAACAATCTGACTGCAATAGGAGGGGTCAGTAAGTATCTCCTGATAACCGGTCATGCCGGTATTAAACACCACCTCACCGGTGGCTTCGTATTCATTTAACAGATCGCCGGTGAAGACGCTGCCATCCTCAAGAATAAGTTTACCTTTCAAGATTACACCTCCAAAACTTGCCCATTATCCATTACCAGCTTACCCTCCACCAAGGTCTTAACCGCCTTGCCCTTGAACCTGCGGCCAATAAACGGGGAATGGGAGCCCTTGGTATAGAACTGTTTTTCATCTACAGTCCATTCCAGTTCAGGGTCAATTACAGTTATATCAGCAGGCATTCCCACAGAGAGGCTGCCGGCATTCAAAGCGAAAATCTTGGCGGGCTCAGCAGTGAGCTTGGAAATCATGGTAACCAAATCCAGCTTGCCGGGAGCCACCAAATCAGTCATCAAGCAGCCCAAGGCCGTTTCCAGCCCCGGGAAGCCACTGGGTGCGTAAATATACTCCCTGTCCTTTTCCTCCTGGGCATGGGGGGAATGGTCAGTTACAATACAATCAATGGTGCCGTCCTTAATGCCCTCCAATACGGCCTCCACATCCTTCTGCTGACGCAGGGGCGGATTAATCTTGGTGGAGCTGTCAAAAAGATTTACCAAATCATCGGTCATGGTGAGGTGCTGTGGAGTGGCCTCAGCGGTAACCTTTACCCCCCGCTTCTTGGCCTGACGCACCAAATCCACTGCATTGGCCGAGCTGATGTGAGCCACATGAACCCTGGCACCGGCATATTCAGCCAAAGCAATATCCCGATACACGGCAATATCCTCAGCCACGGTCGGACGGCCCTTCATGCCCAGCATGGCACTTCGATGGCTTTCATTCATTACCCCTTCCTCCACCAGGCTTGGCTCCTCCTCGTGGTTGATAATAACCTTGTCAAAGGCTTTAAGATAATCATAGCAGTTAAGCATTACCTTGGCTGACTTGGTGAAATGACCATCATCGGAGAAGGCCACAGCACCGGCCTGGAGCATATCCCCCATCTCTGCCATTTCCTCACCCTTCTGTCCCTTGGTAACAGCCCCGATTATTTCCACATGAACCACAGCTGCTTCTTCAGCCCGCTTCTGCAAGGACCGGACAAGAGCGGCCGTATCCACCACCGGATTGGTGTTTGGCATGGTTGCCACCGTAGTATAACCACCTGCAGCCGCAGCCCTGGTGCCGGATTCAAAGTCCTCCTTGGCTTCCTGGCCAGGCTCACGGAGATGAACGTGCATATCGATAAAGCCCGGGCATACAATTTTTCCCTCAGCCTCAATTACCTCATCAGCGGCACACTTAATATTGCTGGCCACCTTGGCAATTTTGCCCTCCTCGATTAATACATCAGCCACCTTATCAAATGAATTGGCAGGATCAATTACTCTGCCACCCTTAATCAATGTTTTCATGCCTTATTACCTCCAATCAATGCGTGGGTCAGAATTGCCATACGGACTGCAACACCATTCTGAACCTGCTCCTGGATAGCGGAATGATCACCATAGGCCACAAAAGGGGAAATTTCCAGGCCCTTGTTCATTGGACCCGGATGAAGAATAAGTACATCCTCCTTGGCCAAAGCCATGCGTTTTTCATTAAGTCCATAAATACGGGCATATTCCCTTGGTGACGGAAAGAGGCCGGCCTTCTGCCGCTCCAGCTGAATGCGGAGAACATTGATGACATCCGCATCCTTGATGGCCTCCTCTATATTATCATGAATTACGACGCCCTCTTCCTCAAAAAGAAATCTTGGCATAAGGGTTCTGGGTCCGGCCAAATGTACCTCCACCCCCATCTTCCGCATTCCCTGAATATCCGAGCGGGCCACGCGGCTGTGGGTAATATCACCTAAGATAACGTACTTCAGGCCTTCCAGATGTCCCTTGTGCTCCTGTACAGTAAAGAGGTTTAACAGGCCCTGGGAGGGGTGGGCATGGGCACCATCACCGGCATTGATGATTACCGGGCTGGCCACCTTAGCTGCATATTCAGCCGCACCCTCGGCCTTGTGGCGCATTATAATGGCATCCACTCCCATGGCTTCCACGGTATAAAGGGTATCCCGCAGGCTCTCCCCCTTTACAATACTGGAGGTGCCGGCAGTAATATTTACCACATCAGCCCCCAGATACTTGCCGGCCAGCTCAAAGGATGAACGGGTTCGGGTACTTGGCTCATAAAACAAAGTCACAATGGACTTACCCCTAAGAGCCGGTACCTTTTTGATGTCGCGATGAATTATATTCTTCATCTCCTTGGCACTTTCCAGAATTACCTGGATTTCCTCCTTGGAAAAATCTGCCAGAGCCAGCACATCCTTCCCCCGAAGGTTTACGTTAGAATTATCCAAGACACTCACTCCTTTATTCATTTGACCCCACCAGCTGTGAAATGTACGTTATGATAACTTTTGCAAACAAAAAGCCTTCTCATGCCGAGGCACAAGAAAGCTACAATTGCTTTTAGATATAGTCATCCCAGTAATCTACGATAGCGCACTATCTTACCAGCTTCCCTTATCAGCCTCACAGGACCAATTTCAAAGGTCATATTCAACTGCTTTGAACTATATCACATTATGGGATTTTTCGCAAGTAAATCTCCACAGGAACACCTTATTCTGCAAAAATATCATCCAGCTGTATTTCCAAATCATCATACAGGCTAATTTTCAATGATAAATTTTGCTCAGCCTTTTCCTCTTCCCGCAAGCGTTCCCACTCGCTTTCTGTAAATCTCGTATATACATTGTCAAGGTAAAAAGATCCATGCTCATTTAAGCGGTAAACCTCAATCGCCTCATCCTTCGGACTGATTACCCAATACTCTTTAACACCAGAACGCTCATAAATATCCTTCTTAACTGTAATATCACGCTTTCGTGTGCTGGGAGACAATATCTCAGCCACAAAATCAGGTGCCCCATCAATGTAACTGTCCTTAATCTTGGAATCGTCACAAACGATACTAATATCCGGAATAAGGTGATCCCGTTCACTAAGTACCGCTTCAGCCTCAAAAAAAGCCTTGCACTTTTTCCCCGCTAAAAAATTATTGATAATAGTAAACAAATGCCCCTGAATCCTTATGTGACGAATGTTGGCCGGGCTCATATCGTAGATAACACCATCTATAAGCTCTGATTTATTATAATCCTTTATAGCTTCCATACCAATACCTCCCATCTTCCCCTTAATTATACAGTCAAAAACAAAGAACAGTAAAGATTGCATATACCATTTTAGATTTTTGGCAGCTTTTTCCTTATGATTTTTCCACTTCGTCTCAGCCCTGTAATTCCCTTTATTAATCCATTGTGCATTCTGTTTAATAGGTCATTCAGATAGTAAAGTTGCCCATGCCTGGCACACAAAAAAACCGACTCCACGAAAGAAGTCGGCTTAAGACCAAAATGGTCGGGATGACAGGATTCGAACCTGCGGCCTCATCGTCCCGAACGATGCGCGCTACCAAACTGTGCCACATCCCGTTTAACAGTAGATATTATAGCCATTTATCTACTTTATGTCAAGCTTTTAATATCATTCCTTTTTAGGTGGGGGAAAACAAACTGCAATAGGTGGTCCCACCTCGTTGCGACGCGCAGCTGGTCCTTTAGTAAAACTTTAATCCTTTAGTAAAACCCTAATCCTTTAGTAAAACCCTAATCCTTTAGTAAAACCCTAATTGGGAGATTTTTCTTCTTAAGGAAGAAAATTTTGAACAATGGCGGTATAATAGTGGATAAGAGAGGAGTGATGCTATGAATCCGATGGCAAAACACGGTATAAAATCAATTTTCCTGCTGGTAATTATCCTGTCTACACTGGTGATTTCCGGCTGCCTGAATGATGAGCAGGCTGAAGGTAAAGTATTTACCAACAAATACAATCCAGCTGATAGCTGGGTTGTGTATTGGTACATCTGTGGCACGGACCTGGAAACCCAGTACGGGGCAGCTACCGCTGATATTGAGGAAATGCTGGACGCCAATTTACCCCCTAATGTAAGGGTGATTATCCAGACAGGTGGAAGTCTCCAATGGCAAAACGATGTCATGAAGGATAGAGCCATTGGACGATATCTGTATAATTCCGAGGGATTACAGGAATTGGAGGTAATACCGGATGGAGATATGGGTGATAAGAATACCCTGAAGAATTTTTTACAATATGGCAGGGATAATTTCCCGGCAGACCATCAGGTATTTGTCTTCTGGAACCACGGTGGAGGCAGCGCGGCCGGGGTGTGCATTGACGAACGAACAGGGAATTCCCTTAGCTTGAACAATATTCAGGAAGCCTTTGCTGATGTCTACGGTACTTCCCCCGAAAATCCGCCCTTTGAGCTGATTGGCTTTGATGCCTGTCTTATGGGAACCTATGACACTGCCAATATGCTTTACGGTATCTCCCGTTATATGACTGCCTCTGAGGAAATTGAGCCGGGTAATGGCTGGGACTATGCCGGTTGGCTTGGGGCACTGGCCAATAATCCGGCTATGGGAGGCGATGGATTGGGACAGGCCATCTGTGACAGCTATATGGCCGGTTGCCGGGAATATGGTACGGAGGAAGCGGCAACAATGTCTGTCATAGATTTGTCAAAGATTCCTGCCTTAAGGGCAGCATATGAGGCCTTTGGTGCAGAAGCACTACAGGAAGCCAGAAGCAATCCACAGGCCTTCTTCTCCGCCTTTGGCCGTCAGGCCCAGCAGGCGGAAAATTACGGTGGCAATACCCGGGATCAGGGGTATTCCAACATGGTGGATATAGGTGACTTGGCCACAAAATCCCAAAGCTTGTTGCCGGGAACAACCCAGCAGCTGATTTCCAATATCAATGATGCCGTAGTGTACAAGGTTAATGGAAGATACCGTCAAAAGGGCAGCGGCCTGTCCAGCTATTATCCTTACGACGGCGATACGGATAATTTTGCCAAATACATAGAACAAGCTTCTGCTCCATTGGCCCAAAAATGTCTGTATTATTATCTGCTCTATGGTAAATTGCCGGCAGAAGCGGATACTATTTTCTCCGGAAGCGGACAGCCTGCCGGTGCCATAGTTATTCCCCAGGGACAGCCAACTCAAAAAATTTGTGATGTATCAGCCATGGAGGATCTGCCTGTAAATATCGATAATGATGGAAATTCCTTTGTAACATTATCCAATCAGCAAATGGACCTGCTGTCCGCTATCCACTGTCAGCTTGTTTACATTGATGAAAGCAATGACCTGCTGTTAATTCTTGGCAGTGACAGTAATATCATTGGTGATTGGGATAATGGCATATTTAAGGATAATTTCAACGGTAAATGGCCAATGCTGGATGAGCATCCTGTATATGTGGAAATCACCACCGAGGAAGACGGCTATAATCTTTATTCCATTCCAATCAAGCTAAATGGTGAAGAATGTAATTTACTGGTAGCCTACACCTACTTTGATGAAAAATATCACATCATTGGTGCCCGTAAGGGAATAGATATTAATGGTATGGGGGACCGCAATCTCACCATACTAAAGGCGGGGGACACGATAACTACCATTCATTATGCAATGCGTCTGTCAGACAACAGTAATGAAATTATTCCCGTGGAGGTTGATACATTTACTATAGGAGCCAGACCGACCTTTGATGATGTATTTATGGGAGATGGAACCTACGGCTATTTCTTTGAGTTTGTGAGCCCAACTGGTGACAGTGCCCTTTCCCAGATGGTACAGTTTAAAATAAACAATGGCGATATTGTCACTTCCATTGAGTGAATTAATATGCTGCCTTAATTCCGAAGATAAAAGCACAAGCTATAATGCGAATGCCGTAATGCGAATATCCCATAAAATGAAAGCCTATCCAGGCGGAGCTTTAAGCTTCCTCTGAATATAGTTGAAAATCACCCAGTATTTAACAGGTGCCAGGACCTCAACCTTAAGGGAGAGCGTCCTGGCACCTGTTTACTTTACATAAGGATAAAAAAAAGAATTCGCTACAGGATTTCTCCTGTAGCGAACTCTTCCTGAAAGGGGAACTATTGAATAAAGGTATTAATCAAAGCATACCTTATGAGGATTCAAAATATTATTTGGATCAAAGGCCTTCTTAATACCCTGCATCAACATCATTGACTCCTTAGGGAGGCTTTCCTTCAAGTATGGCTTCTTGGCAAGGCCGATACCATGCTCACCGGAAACCTGACCCTTCAGCTCACGAGCCTTAATGTACATGCGCTCCATTGCTTTGCCAAGCATCTCAGCCCACTTCTTGTCATCCATGTCATCACGAAGGATGTATACATGGAGGTTACCGTCACCGGCATGACCGAAGCTCTTAATGCGGATGCCCATTTCCTTGCGGAGATCATGAACGAATTCAACGAATTCATTTACGCAGCTTCTAGGAACAACAACGTCTACCTCATCCATCATAGTGGTAGAGCCCTTGATTGCCTCGAGGAATGCACCTCTGGCCTTCCAAATTGCTTCTGCACGCTCGTCAGTATCAGCAATCAGGAGGTCAAGTGCGCCCTGCTCCAAGCAAATCTGAGCAACGCTGTCATAATACTTACTGATTTCCTCTACAGATGCACCATCGAACTTCAGTAAGAGGTAAGCATCAGCCTGGTTATCAGGGAACTTCTTGCCCAGGTATTCCTCGGAGTCCATAATAACCTCACGCTCCATGAACTCTACAGCAGTAGGAATAACATTGGAGCTTACAATAAGAGGAACAGTGCCAATGGCCTGTGCCAGAGTTGGGAATGGAATCAACAGGGATACATTCTTCTGTGGCAGAGGCAACAATCTGAGGATTGCCTTGGTAACCAGGCAGAGAGTACCCTCGGAACCAACAATCAGGTCCTTAAGATCATAGCCGGAGCTGTTCTTTACAACCTTGCCGCCTACTTCCATGATAGTACCGTCAGCCAGAACTACCTCCAGACCACGTACATAGTCTCTGGTTACGCCATATTTAACAGCACGCATACCACCGGCATTAGTGCTGATATTACCGCCAATAGTAGCAGTCTTCTCACCTGGATCAGGTGGATAGAAGAGACCCTTCTCCTCTACATACTGACCAATTTCCATCAGCAGAACGCCTGGCTCAACAGTGAGGGTCAGGTTCTTCTCGTCCAGCTCCAGGAAGTGGTTCATAAGAGTAGTATCAATCATGATACCCTTCTCAACAGCAACAGAGGAACCTACCAGACCGGTACCGGCGCCTCTAGGGGTTACAGCGATATGCTTCTCGTTAGCATATCTCATAACCTTGGAAGCTTCCTCTGCAGAGGTAATTTTTACTACCATCTCAGGATAGGAAGCGTCAGCACTCAACTCGTCATGACTGTATTCTTCGTTAATTTCATCAGCCCAGAGAATGCGCTCACGAGGCACATACTGGCTGATAGCCTCTAAATCGGAAGCATCTAAAACCTTGTATTCGCTCATGCCTTTACACCCTTTCCCTGCTTAACCTGCTCAATGAGCTTTGGAATAACATCATAAATATCGCCGATAACAGCATAGTTTGCTACCTTGAAGATGCTTGCATTTGGATCAGTGTTGATAGCAAAAATGTTGTCGGAATTGTTCATACCAGCTACAAACTGAATTGCACCGGATACACCACAGGTGATAATGAGTTTAGGACGAACAGTACGGCCGGAAAGACCAATCTGATGCTTGGCATCGAGCCAGCCAGCCTCAGCCAGTGGTCTGGTGCAGGCGATATCGCCACCCAGAGCATCAGCCAGCTCCTTAACCAAATCAAGGTCTTCCTTCTTCTTCAGACCACGGCCTGCAACAACAAGGATATCTGCATTTTCAATGCTCTTTTCCTTCTGCTTCTGGGTAATACCCAATACCTGAGTACGGGTCTTAAGCTTTTCAGCAGGAACGGAAATCTTAACGATTTCGCCCTTGGCATCAGCACTGCGCTCAGGAGCATCCATAATCTTATAACGAACAGTTGCCAACTGAGGTCTGGAGTTTGGAGTCAAAATCTCTGCCATGATGTTACCACCAAATGCAGGACGAATCTGTACCAGGTCAGTATTCTCATGAATGTCAAGAATTGTGCAGTCTGCGGTAAGACCAGTATTAAATCTGGAAGCAACTCTTGGAGCCAGCTGACGGCCTACAGGAGTAGCACCTACCAAAATAGCAGAAGGCTTAACCTCATTTACGAAGGTCTCAAAGGCTGCAGTATAGGACTCCATCTGGAATTCCTTCAGCTCAGGGGCATCCACAACAAATACCTTATCTGCGCCGTAGTGAAGCAGCTCCTCTGCCTTCTTTTCAATATCACTGCCAATGAAGATAGCATATACAGGATGATTGATCTTCTTGGCCAGCTCACCAGCCTTACCAAGGAGCTCATAGGTTACTGGATGAATTTCACCATTTACATGGTCAACATATACAGTAATACCATTCCATAAAGACTTATCAACAGACTTTACTTCTTCCTCTACATACTCCATTGCACCAGGCTGACCCTTTTTCACACAGAGCTTACAGAGCTTACAGCCTGCATTGACTTCCAGCTTGCCGTCTTTTTCCTCAAGGGCATTAAAAGGACAAATGGAAATCATTGCCTTAATATCAGTTACTTTGTCCTGATGTACTACCAGTTTTCCCATTTTTAATCCCCCTTATCCTAACAATTTTCTGCTCTTAATAGCACCGTAAATTTTCTCTGCCAATACATCAGCAGGATCATCCCAGGTAACCTGAACCTTGTCGGATGTAGGTGGGAATATACGCTGAACCTGAGTAGCGGAACCGTTCAGACCATAGTTGTTCTTGTTCTGGTCTTCCATGTCCTTTAAGGTGTACATTACGATCTCGCGATCCTCAGTGTCCTTCTTCTTCAAATAAGATGGAAGGCGTGGCTGTACAATATCCTTCTGAACAGTAATCAGGCATGGGAAGGAAACCTTCAAATGCTCAATATCCTGTGCCATTTCCATATCTACAAGTATATTGTCACCCTCAACGCCCTTAATTTCTTTTACATTACATACACATGGAATATCCAGCTGCTCGGATACCTCAGGACCAACCTGAGCAGTATCACCATCTGTAGTCTGGAGTCCGCAAAGAATTATATCAAACTTGCCAAATTTCTTGATACCCTGTGCAAGAGTATGTGCGGTAGCCAACACGTCAGCTCCGCCGAATGCACGGTCAGATACGATTGCACCTGCGTCTGCACCCATTGAATATGCTTCCTTGATAATTGCCTGAGCCTGTGGTGGTCCCATGGTGATAACACTCACTCGGCCGCCATACTGCTCCTTCAATCTCAGGCCACACTCAAGCGCATACAGATCGTAAGGGTTCATCTTGCTATCTGCACCATTACGCTTCAATACTCCGGTAACAGGATCAACCTCTACCTTATTGGAGCCTGGAACCTGTTTGATACAAACCAGAATTTCCATGAATAAATCCTCCTCATACTTTCATTATATAGTCCAGGGTGAGTGATTAGCCTCACCCCGGACTTTTTCCCCTGATTATTATAACAAAGCTGATTAAAGCTTTTCAGCCAACAAATCTGCAATATGCTTAACCTTAATACCAGTATTCTGGTTATCAAGGCCACCGCCAATCTGCATCATGCAGGATGGGCAGGCAACTACGCAGGTAGTAGCTCCAGTATTCTTGATATTCTGAACCTTCTCCTCCAGCATTGGGATGGATACCTCAGAATACTTCATACCGAAGGAACCAGCCATACCGCAGCACTTATCGCAGTTCTTCATCTCAACAAGCTCTACGCCTGGAGTTGCATCGATAAGAGCTCTTGGCTCCTCGTAAATACCAAGTCCGCGCTTCATATGGCAGGAATCGTGGAAGGTTACCTTTTCGCCGCCGGCAGCCGGCAACAGTTTGCCCTGTGCCTTGTATTCCTCAGCTACAAAGCTGGAGAACTCGCGAACCTTCTTGCAGAATGCCTTTGCTCTTGGGCCCCATACAGGGTCATTGGCAAAGAGCTTCTCATAGGTTTCGCTGAGAGTCTCTGCACAGGTTGGGCAGGAAGTAACAATTACATCTGGATTTACGGCTTCAAGAGCTTCAATGTTTCTCATTGCAGCCTTCTTACCAGTCTCACGATCACCTACGCCGAGGATTGGCTTACCGCAGCAGCTCTGAGCCATAGGATAAACAACCTCCATGCCCAGGCTCTGCAATACCTTAACTACATTTTCACCGGTATCGGCAAATACGAAGTCAGTATTACAGCCACTGAAGAATGCAATCTTCTTCTTTGCGTTGGTTGGGTTCTTCTTCTCCAGAGCAGGCATCCGGTCACGAATAGACCGTTCAGCTATAGTCGGCAAGCTTCTGCCCTTGGTCATGCCAGCAAAGAACAGCGGCAAATGACGGATGAACTTACCAGACTTAAATGGTGCCTGACCAACGGAACCAGCCTTCAGCAACAGCTTGTGGAACAAGCCTCTGTCGTTAAGTACATTATCGAAGAAGGACTTATCCATAGTTGGAGTACCATGCTTCTTAACATATCTATTTCTCAGTTCATCAATGAGGTCTGGAATTGGAATCTTACCAGGACAAACTGTAGTACAGGTCCGGCAGCCAATACACAGATCGGAGAACTGACTAAAGTTTTCAATACCATTTAAGAGACCTGTAAGGATTGCACCAATACCACCGGAATAAATATGGCCATATACGTGACCACCAACCAGGGTCCAGATTGGGCAAACATTCAAGCAGGATGCGCAACGTACGCACTGGTAAACCTGCTTCATAACAGGGTCATGAGCAGCCTCCAGACGGCCGTTATCCAACAGGATTACGTACTGCTTTCTGTTCTCCTCTACCCACTTGCCATCCTTCTTGTACATAACAGGAGTAGGACCATCTACCATAGTCATGTAACTGGTCATCTTCTGACAGGTACCATTACGAGGCAACAGGCGAAGAATCTTGGCTGCATCCTCTGTCTTAGGAATAAGCTTTTCATAACCTATAAGTACAACATGAATTCTTGGAAGAGTAGTTACCAGACGAGCATTACCCTCATTGGTAACAAGACCGATGGCACCGTTTTCGGCAATACCGAAGTTAGCACCGGTGATACCCATATCAGCCTGGAGGAATTCCTGACGCAGAGTCTGACGGGCCTTCTGAATCATGTATGGGATGTCCTCACCTGGAACCTCTTCCTGAAGCTCCTTTTCAAACATCTCAGCACACTGATAACGATTCAGGTGGATAGCCGGCATAACCATATGAGATGGCTTCTGTCCGGCAATGGCAATCATCCACTCACCAAGGTCAGTTTCCTTAACACGGATATCATGATCGGTAAAGCATTCATTAAGGTGAATTTCCTCAGATGCCATGGACTTGGATTTAACAACTCTCTTGACACCATTTTCCTTACATATTTTAATAAGGAACTTCTTTACCTCGTCTCCATCCTTTGCTCTGAATACCTCACCGCCACGAGCCTTGACATTAGCCTCAAATTTATCTGCCAGCTCCTCGATGTGTTCTACAGCATCAGCCTTCATTTTACGTAAGTTTTCACGAAGCTCCTCAATATCCTGACCGGCATAGGACTTCAGACGGGAACCAGGATACTGATCTGCAAAGCGGGAAAGGGCATCCTGCATGATATTATCCTGCAGCTTGGATTTAATTTCTTTTTTAAGATCACGTGCCATTACTTAGCCCCTCCTTCGTTCTCTACAGCAATAATAATGAGCTTGTTAGGACCGTGAACACCAAGGCTCAGTACACGCTCAATATCAGCTGTACGGCTAGGGCCAGTTACGAAACCACAATAGCCTTTCTGGAAAACCTTACCGATAATCTGGCAAGCTGATGTAATGTTTTCTACCATATAATTGGCATTTACAAAAACAATATTCACAAATGGAAGCATGCTGGTTACGCGTGCTTCGTATGAATAATTATCAACTACAAGACTTCCGGACTCGCCTACACCAAATTCAGCAGTTGAAATGCCAACATCTGCACTAGGGGCATGTTCAGCAATATCGAACTTCTCGGTGTAAACCTTCGTTCCATCTTCACTTAACCTGGAGTAAATTCCTTTTAATACAGGGTTTTCATCGCCACCAACAGCAATGATTTCCTTAGGGGCATACTCCTTTAACACTTCTTTGAGCTTTGCTTCACCTGCTGCATAATCAGCTACCTTATAAACCTGAGCAGCTGCAGCAGTTGCATTAGCCTCAAAGTCGGCCCAATACTTAGCATCTACCAATCCATTGATAAACGCCTTTCCTGGCCAATTCTCACACACCTTTTCCATTAGATACTCTCCTTTCAGAGAAATTCATCCAACAAAATTGTCAAACCATTTCTATTCATGTTTAATTATAATATCGGTTGAAATGTATGTCAATAGGAATAAACAATCTGTAATCAATATTAAATGAGTTGAAAATCAACAATTGTTTCCAATATAAATATATATGTATTGAAAAAATTATTCAGACAATTTTACACAATATACTTGATTATTAGTCGGGAATAAAATATAATTATCATGGCAATTGAATACGATATTATTTTTTAATAGGCGTATGTGGAAATCATCTTACAAATTGAAGTTCATTCATTCTCAGGTGAACTGGCAAACCGTTTCTATTCTGCTATAGTAACTTTTTATTATAATGATTTTTCATCATAATAATGTATGAATGAAATGCAAGGAGATGATATATGTGTTAGCACTTGTTGCCGCAATACCAATTATTATCACAATCATCCTTACGGTAGGCGTGAATATGCCAGCTAAGAAGGTTCTTCCAATTGCCTGGTTGTCTATCTGCTTGATTGGTCTGTTCTATTGGCAAATGGATATGCTCCATGTTACCGCTTATACGGTAACCGGTTTCCTGGGGTCAATTGATACCCTGTTGATTATTTTCGGTGCTATTTTACTTATGAACATGCTGAACGAGGCTGGAGCAATGCACAGAATTGAAGCAATGTTCAATGGTATTTCCGAGGATGCCCGTATTCAATTAGTAATTGTAGGTTATGGTCTTTCCGCATTTATCGAGGGTGCAGCAGGCTTTGGTACTCCACCGGCAATCTGCGCTCCGTTGCTGATTGGTCTTGGTTTCCCTCCAATGGCTGCTGCCATGGCATGTCTGATTTTGGATTCACCACCGGTATCCTTCGGTGCCGCTGGTACACCGACCAACTCCGCAGCTGAGATTTTGAAGGACACCCTTCCTACTATCGGTGTTACCGATTTGGATGCTTGGAAGCTTGACCTGTCCTGGGCTTCTGCAGTTGGTCTTGCTGCAGGAACCTTCTTCGTAATCATGGTTGTTTTGGCCTTGGTTACCAGACAGTACAGCAATGAGAAATCCTTCTTCAAGCATTCCCTGCCAATGGTTCCATTTGTATTATTTACAACTGTAGTATTTGATGTTGTTTATCTTATCGTTGCAAAATTCATCGGCTCCGAGCTGGTATCTATCTGCGCCGGTGCTGTAACCATATTTGCCACTATCGGTGCTGCCAAGGCTGGTTTCTTGGTACCAAGTGATACATGGCGTTTCCCTGGTACTGAACGAAAAGCTGAGGCTAAAGCCGAAAGTAAAGAAGATAAACCTTCCATGTCCCTCATTAAGGCCTGGACTCCTTACCTTCTTATCGCTCTCTGGCTGGTACTTACCAGAATTCCGGAAATTGGTCTTAAAGGTATTATAACTAGCTTTGTATTCTCCATGAACAACATTATGGGTGTTGAGGGTGCCGGCTTTGCCATGAAGTACCTGAACAACCCTGGTTTATTCCCATTTGTATTGGTTGTATTAATTTCTATTCCTTTCTATGGATTAAATGCCGGTCAGGTAAAGGATATCGTAAAGAAATCCTACAATCAGCTGTATGGTGCTACCATCGCCCTGCTCTTCGGTTTCGCAATGGTATACATTTATCGTTATTCCAATGCTAACCCACTGGGCTGGGATTCCATGCTGGTTGCTATGGCAAAGGGCATGGCTGACCTGGCAGGTGCCAACTATGTATTCGTTGCTCCGTTCATTGGTACCATCGGTGCATTTATGTTTGGTTCCAACACAGTATCCAATATCATGTTTACTCCACTCCAGTTTGAGACTGCAACAATCCTGAATATTCCTCATGTATTTATAGTTGCTCTCCAGAACCAGGGTGGTGCCATTAGTAACATCGTCTGCATCAACAACATCGTTGCCGTTTGTGCGACCACAGGTATTATAGGTGCAGAAGGTAAGCTGATAAAAGCAGCTGCTCTGCCGTGGGTTATCTGGTACATCGTACTGATGGCTGCTATGCTCGGTGCAGTGGCATTTGGAATTATTTAACCCAAGCTAGAAAAAGCAATCTTTATTAATAGACAGTCTGCCACCTTAAAAGGCTGTTTATTGAATATTTCCTTTAACGTCTTTGTATTTTGTGCATTTGTCTTCTATACTGTATTTGAGTACTTTACAATATAAAGATAAAATGCAGACAATTTGCAGACAAGAAAAAGACTTCCCTATCATCTCAGATAGAGAAGTCTTTTTTATTGCCTATAGTCTATTCATCATTTAACGAATAACCTGCTTATCACGATCAGAGCCGGCCCCCCTGCAGCATGCGCTCCAATGTCAATGGCGATGAAGCCGCTTTCCGCGGTCTCACTGTCTTCGGCCAGGAGATAATCTGGCGTTATCTCTTTAACAAAGATAATAAAATTGCCTTCTAAAGATAATCCCTCCCCTTTACCAATCAAAGTGATACAATCTAACGATGAACCCCCTATACTCGATTAACGATGAACCCCCTTGCACCCCCCTGTCTATCGTTAAACGAGTATCGCTTGGAAGCCGCACGGGATGAGGCTTTGAGAAAAAGAGAAGGGGGTGCATTTGCACCCCCCTCGATTGGTATTTTGCTCCCCCTGCGGAACAATTTTTTTGTCACCAATTTTCAAATCGGCGATTCGTATTCAACTCCTTCATTTGCTGCATATCATCATCAGAGAGGGCAAAATCAAAAATTGCCGCATTTTCAGCTATATGCTGCGAATTGCCGGAACCGGGAATGACGATATAACCATCCTGTATCTGCCAGCGCAACACGATTTGAGCGGATGTCTTGCCATGCCGACTGGCGATTTCCTTGATGGTTTCATTTTGAAATACTTTCTGCGTGTTGCCCCTGCCGCCAAAGGGATACCATGCCTCTACAACCGTACCATATTGCCGCAAGTATTCCTGCAACTGTTTGTTTTGGTAAAAGGGATGATTCTCGTTCTGCACAACGGCAGGAACGATTTCAGCAATGCGGTTTATTCGCTCAAAGGCTTCCGGCGTGTAATAGTTGGAAATACCAATGGAACGAATTTTTCCGGCGCGAACGCCCCGTTCCAATGCCTTGTAGACTTCCTCATCCCCCGCTCCCGGCTGATGCACCAGCATGAGGTCGATATATCCGAGCCCCAACCTCTCCAAAGAATCGTCAATGGCAGCATCGGGACGCCTGTAATCTCCGGGCATGACCTTACTGGTCACAAAAATTTCCTCGCGGGAGATGACTCCCTCGGAAATAGCGCGGCGAACCCCGCGCCCCACGCCGATTTCATTGTTATAGTAGCGAGCCGTGTCAATGAGACGGTATCCGTTTTTTATGGCGAAATAGACGCTTTCTTCTGCCGTATCGTCCGACAGCGTCCATGTACCAAGCCCCAAAACCGGCATATCGTAACCGCTGTTTAATTTGACGTATTCCGTCATGGCAGTGGGAATCGCTTTTTCTCCGTCGGCTTGGCTGATTTCCTTTGTCATTTCCATCCCCCCTTTCTGCAAGGATGCGCTGCATCCCACTACGCTTGTCGCCAGCAGCAGGATTATGAAAAATCCTGCTGCTGATTTTATTGTTTTCGTGAGGTCTTTGACAATCAGCATTTCTGGCTGCTCTTTCATACTAAGCGTCATCTCCCCAAAGTATTCAGCACATCTTCTGCAATCTGCTCCGCCGTCAGGTGGTTTTCCTTGGCCAGCACTTCATAGTCATAACGGTCGTAGAAATTCTTAGGCAAGCCGAAGTTCAGCACCTTCATTTTGTCCGCCCCGTAGAAGCGGGCAATCTTCTCACCGAAGCCGCCATCCAGTATGCCGTCCTCCAAAGTCGCGACCAATTCGTGATTGGATTTCAGAGATTCCAGCAATTCTTTGTCTTGCCCTGTGATAAACAGGGGATTGATGACGGTTGCCTCGATTCCCCGCTCTTTCAGTTTGTCCGCCGCTTCCTCGGCAAGATTATAGAAGTTGCCCAGACCGAGAATAGCTGCACGGCTGCCCTGCCATACCACTTCATATTTGTTCAGCTCATCGTAATTTTTGCGTACAGGACGATTGGAGCTGCCCACTGTCATGTGAGGCACACGAATGGCCACCGGATATTTTTCCTGGGGAACAGCCCAATCCAGCATGCACGACTGGACCACTTCTTACTCAACCTCAGCTAATTCGTGCTCCTCTCCACCGTCAGCTTCCAACTCTGCTATGGATTCTGCAAGATACTTCTGGTTCTTTTCACTCCAGAAAGGATCAGCAGTTACAGGAAATGGGATAGACCGTGTTCTGACCATGGCTTTCAAAAATATGGTATATGCCGTGGAAAGGGTGAGTCCCATTTCAGCGCACAATTCTTCTGCCTGGGCTTTCAGCACTGGATCAACTCTCATGGTAAGCGTACTTGCCTTCATTGTTATCTCCCCCTTTATTTTCTCTAATTGTATCAAATTGTAATGACTTTGCAAATACATTGTTTGATAAAAAGACTATATATAATTGAACGACCTCGTAATTTGATACGGGGTCTTTTTCAGAACACATATTTGTCGAATTAAAAAAGCCGGAAACAGATCGGAAGAGCACACGTCTGAACTCCAGTCACCCAAGTCTATC
>NZ_CAMYWM010000037.1 GCF_947302755.1 uncultured Anaerovibrio sp. | reverse complement strand
TTGCGGACATGTTGTTCTTTACAACCATAGCCATGATAAATTCCTCCTTGATTTTAACAATTCAGGCATCCTTGCCTGTTTTTAACTTAATGAGCTCTTTTTTATTAAGTAATTGGCTCATTTTCATCTATCTGCAAATTATATCGGGAGATACGTCTCTCCCCTTAAATGCTTTTTTAAAATTTTTTAAATTAAGCCGCCCCGGGGAGCGGCTTAATCATTATTACTTTGGATACTTCTATCCAGAAGCGATTACTGGAGCAGGCTGAGTACATTGGAGCTGCTCTGGTTAGCCTGAGCCAGCATGGACTGTGCAGCCTGAAGCAGAACGTTGTTCTTGGTGTAGTTGGTCATTTCCTTGGCCATATCAGCATCACGGATTACGGACTCTGCACTGGTTACGTTCTCGCTTGCAGTGGTCAGGTTGGCCTGAGTGTACTCGAGACGGGATTCAGCTGCACCGATGGTGGTCTGCTGATCCAGAGCCTTCTGAATAGCTGCATCAAGAGCGTTAATAGCTGCATTGGCCTTCTCCTGATTACCTACGGACAAGGTAGAACCATCCTTACCCTGGAGTCCCAGAGCAGTTGCCTTCATATCAGTAAGACCAACATTTATGGACTGGGCTGCCTTGGTACCAATCTGAAGAACGATGGAGTTATCCTCGGACTTGTTCTGTGCACGAATGGACTCATCAAATGCATCCAATGAAGCATTGGCGGACTTGTTAACATTGCCCTTATTATCGGTAATGTACATGGTGAAGCCGGCAATCTGACCATCAATACCACCGGAAGCGGAGTTAATGGTGATACCGCTCTGTCCGGAGGCGGTGTAAACCACATTGCTGGAACCATCAATACCAATACGGGAGCTGGAGCCGGAAGCTGTAACAGCTCCGGAGGTAAGGGTAGAAATTGCCCCTGCCAGAGTTGTGCCAGCCTGAACCTGCATGGAAGATGTATAGGTTTTACCATCCTTAACATAGGATACAGTAATAGTATCCGTGGTGTGAATGTTAAGGTCGTCGCCATTACGGGCCTTCAGAGCTGTCAGGGCAGTACCGGTGGCAGTCTCAGTGGAAAGGCTCTGATTGGTCATTGCAGTGGTAGTCTGAGTGGTTTTCTTATTATGGGAACCATCTACCAGATACTGACCATTGAAGGTAACATTTGCATTGTCATTGATCTGATCAATAGACTGATCAAGCTCCTTCTGGATAGTAGCACGGTCGGCATCAGTGTTGGTGTCGTTGGCTGCGTTAACTGCCTTTTCCTTCAAGGTCTTCAGGATTTCAACAGTAGAGCTTACAGCACCCTCGGCAACCTTCATCATAGAACCGCCGTTCTGGGCGTTCTGATTTGCCTGATCCAAGGAACGGATCTGAACCCGCATTCTTTCGGAAATAGCATAACCGGAAGCATCATCAGCTGCGCTGTTGATTTTCATACCGGAAGAAACTTTTTCCAGGCTCTTCTTCAACGCATTGGTATTCTTGTTCAGGGTGTTCAATGTGTTGATTGCGGACATGTTGTTCTTTACAACCATAGCCATAATTTATTCCTCCTTGTCTTGTCTATAGTGGCTTCCTTGCCACTAGATTAAAATAAATATTTATAGTAGCAGGCTTAAAGCCTGACAGCTAATACCTCATCCACCGTCTTTCGACGGTCCCCCTTCCCCAAAGGGGAAGGCGTTAATATTCCCGATTGAACATACTACTGGAGGCGAGGCCGAAAGAATCATAACCTCGTACCGTCGTATTGTTGCGCTTTGACTTATTCAGCCAAGAGCGCGCCTTATACATTATTTGCATGTCCATTGGCTTAATCTGCTCACGTAACGCCACCCCCTCCGGGCTGCGGGCAAATTCATGATCTGGGAGGGCTTGAAGCATTTCCATAAGCTGCTGACGCTGGTCAACCATGTCCAGGAAGGTATCAATCTCCTCCTGGTCGATAAACTTCAGCAAATCCTTGGTGAGCTCCAGATACTTCTCCCAAATTTCCTTTTCTGAAAAACGAGGCTTATCATCCATATTAAGATGCTCCTTTTTCCTTCCGGGCCTTAATCATGGCCTGAGCCCATGCAGAGCGCAGCTCCTTTATAATATCCATGCACTCTGTGACCTTTTCCGGCTTGCTCCTCATATTGGCCTCCACCAATGAATTATATACATAATCATATAGAGGCATCAGCTGATGGGCAATCTCGTATTTCATATCCAAGGTTACACGGAACTCATTAATGATATTCTCAGCCTTCTGAAGAGAGGTATTGCACTGCTCCCACTTTTTCTGTTCCATGGCCTCCAGCCCCTCTTTCATAAAGCGAAGACAGCCATCATATAACATAAGGGTAAGGGCCTCGGGGGTAGCAGTCATAACCTGCTGGCGTTTATATGCTTCTGCAGCATTATTCATCATAATACAAATCTCCTAACTATCAGGAAAATGATCCACTAATATAACCAAGCTGCATATTGAGTTTGGACAAAGCCACCTCCATAGCATCATAACGCTTATACAGCTTGTTCTCATAGGATGTCATCAAGGTCTTGAATGACTCCATCTTGGATTGCATCTGGGTTATGAGCTTGCCAAGATAGCTCTGGTCATCAGTGTCCTTGGAGGTACCCGCAATATCAGAAATCTTCTTCATGTGGGTAGTCATGACGTTATCCAGTCTGTTGGCTATACCAGTATTGGCATAATCCACTCTCTTCTGGGCATCCGTAATTGTGTTTTTGTTGGTGGACCCGGCAATGTAAGAGCTGTCCTGATCGGAGGCAAAGAGCTGATAAACGCAGTCCGGATCAGCCGCCAAAGCCTTCTTCAGTTTGTCCGTATCAAGGGTAAGATGCCCCTTGGTATTGGTAGTAGTAATACCGATGGAAGACAAGGTATTGTAATCGCTTTCCACTGCATCCACCTTGGTATAGATTGCTTCACGCATGGCACTTACCAATTCCCTGATTTCACTATTGTGATACAGAATACCAGACTTGGCCTTTTCATTCCACTTCTCTATCTGCTTCTCAGTCATTTCGTCTTCCTGACGCTTACTAAGAGGCTTATAATCGGAATATTTCTTCTCTGACAGCTTTTCATTAAGGGAATCAAGGAGCTTGTTATAGTCATCAACAAAGCTCTTTACATAATCCACAATCTTGTCAGTATCCTGGCTTACGCTGACTGTAACTTTTTTACCAACCACATCTTTAGTACTATCAAGGAAAGTATAGGTAACACCAGCCACTGTAAGCTTGTTGGTATCATTGTCATAGGTCTTGCCATCAATCTTCACAGAGGCATTGGTGCCTGCCCAAGTATGAAGCTGGCCTTGCTCCTCCTTGTACTGCTTGGATGCCTCAGTTTCAGTGATGTTCATCTTTGAAACTAAAGCACTGCCTAACGCATCGCCGCCTGTTAATACAGCATCACCGGCCGCATTGTTCATGGTAAGCTTTCCGGTGGCAGAATCATAGGACGCTGTTACACCTGTATCACCAGTCTTGGCATTAATCTTACCAACCAAGCTGCTGAAATCAGCCGTTCCCTTGAGAGTACCGGAACCAGTGGTATCAAACAGATCAGCATAAGAAAATTCAACAGTTTCTTCACTGGTACCATTACCCACCTTTAAGGTAAAGGCTATATCAGTAGTATTAACAGTTTCGCTGTTACCATCTGCCTTTTTAACCGTCAAAACACCATCTTTCATTTGAGCGGTAAGGCCTAATTTAGATGCCAAACTGTCATCAGAGCTGGTGGCAGTTACACGGGTAATACCAGTGGAGGTCTTGTATGCCATGCTGGTTGTGGTACCTGGCTGTAGATTCAACCCACCTGACACATCCACCACTTTACCATTAGCATTGGCAATATTGGTAATAGTAACAGAACCATTGGTATTTAGCAGACTAAAGTTACCATTATTATATTCTGCTTTAATATTCACCCCAGCAGCCTCAGTTGCCGCATTAATCTTAGCTGCCAATACACTAAGGTTATTGGACGGCTGTGGTAAATCCACATTATTACCACTTGTAATTGCAACATTGTTTACCTTTATATTAGAACCATCAGTATGATACAATGCATCATAATTAACAATATCGCCGAAACTAAGAGTTACTGACGTGGTTTTGGTGCCATCGCTTATGTCAAAGCTAAACAAATCTGTTCCATCGTCAACAATATCTTTGTTCGCACCACTTTGAGTTCCAATAGTATTGCTAGAGCTGTCAAGAACTGTCAAATCATACGTTGTTGAATTAATTTTATGCAGATTAGTCGTCAATCCAAATATATCTGCTAAGTTATCACTATTAGTAGTTGTCAAATAAGTCAGACTTGGGCTGGTAGCCAGATTCAGACTATTAATCAACTGATCAGCCACACCCTGGTTTGCACCAGTTCCATTAGCCGTAAGTTCTGCCTGTCCTGCTGGATTGCTCAATGAGAAGCTGTCCTTAATAGCATCATATTTGGCAGTTATGCTCATGCCAGCACTTTCAGAGGCTGAATTAATTTTTGCAGCCAAATCATCAAGGCCTGCATTTCCACTTAAACTGGATTTACTCCCAACTTCACTGAGGTTGAATAATTCACCAAGTGTAAACTTAACCTCAGCACTGGTTGTTCCATCACTAAGGTTCATGGAAAATGCAGTAGCATCGGCCTCATTACCAACCGGATTGCCATCAGCATCAGTGGTAAAAGTACCTAAAACTTGGTTATTCTTGTCCTTAACAGTGATGGTATAATTGTCACCGTTTTTCTCAGAAGTAGCCGTTAATCCCAATACATCCTTCATACTGGTTGATTGGGCAGTGCCTTCAATAGAAGTGAGATCCACAGATGCCACTGTTGTTGGCATAACTGTTGGCTCCTGGAAGGTAATTTTCCCGCCAATACTGCCATCAAGTGCATCAACTGCGCCCAAGTTTAAATTATTAAACAAGGTTACTGTATTACTGTTTCCTACGGTAATGTCAATAACATTGTCCTTACCGCTGGTCTTGTTGTAAAGACTGAAGGAATCATTGGCAGTATCATAACCACCCTGAATGTTGGCACCAGTTCTGGCAATAGCACTGGCAAAATCATTCAGAGTCTTTTCATCCTTAAATAAATCATCATAAGTATAGGTAAGAGTATACTCCGTATCACTGCCCGCAGTATCCTTTAACTTCAATGAAATGGCAATGTCATCGCCATTTACATTGATGCCTGTACCATCAGCCAAATTAACATTGTAATAACCACCATGCTCATCCGACTCACTAAGCTTGGTAAAGCCCTTGAAAATAACATCTGCCAGTTTGTTACTGGTCTGTGCTTCAGTGTTGTTTCTGGTAACACCAAGATTTTTCCCAGAACTGTCCTGAGTCGTCAGCAAATAAGCATTACTTGCAACGGACTCAACAGTAACAGTATGGTTCATGGCCGCGGCCGCACCATTAGCTGTGGCAGTTACCACGCCGGTGTTGGAGCTGGATGCCTGCATGGCGTTCATGTTGGACTGCATCTTATAAGTGGACAGAGTACCATACTTATAGGAGGTCATGTCCATATATACATCATTGTAGGCTTCCTTAAGCCAAGTGTTTGCAATTTCTTGCGATTCCATCTTGTCATACTGCTTGTTCTTGGATGACATACCCATTTTTACCAGGGACTCAATATCCAGACCAGAGCCTGACAAGCCATAAATTCCGTTTACGCCCATTTTAAGGACCCCCTTTTACGCGTTACGATCGAGGAAAGCGCCCAGCCATTCCTGAGCCTTTATCATACCCTCTACCATTTCTTCAGGTGGGTATTCCTTAATAACCTCATTTGTCTTCTTGTCAATCATCTTGACTGACATTACATTTACTTCCTTGTGATACTGGAATTCCAGATCACAGTTGAGCTTGCTCATAAGCTCGTTGAGCTCCTTTGTCATTTCACTGACAAATTCCTCGTTAATATTATCCAATGCTTGCTGCTTTGGATCCTGCTCTTTTTCTTCGTTGTCTGCTTGACCTGCGTCCTGGTTGGCAGCAATCTTATCAAGGGTGCTGGCCTCATCTGCTTTTATATCAACAGGTGCCACCTTGCTTTCCACTGGCTCTGCTGTCCTCTTCTGGCTAGCCCCATTGTCCATTGCTGAAACAACAACTGCCGCAGCTGTCATGTCTGAAATGCTTCCTACCACTTTGAATCCCTCCGTAGAAAAAATATTATAATCCTTTATTTCGGTAACGCCTGAGACAAATCTATGTTGTCAACTGGAGCCGCTGCCTTGCGGTTTTCCTCCTTTATCACTCTATAGATTTCCCCTCTATACACCTTTACACTGCGAGGAGCGTCAATGGCCAATCGCACATTGTCACCATTTACCTCTACAATATGGATAACTATATCATCACCAATCATAATTTTTTGTCTAGGTCGTCTTGTTAGCACCAGCATATATCACTCCCCCTTGTTTTCCGGGAACAGTCTATGCTTTGTGGTATAATTGGTCTTTTCCAGCACGACCTGTTTCGCCTTCATGTTGGACTGATTTATCACTATTGGCGCCAAAAGATTTGTGGTCATATTTTTTATTCCGGATGGCGGTATGGTAATAAGTGAACAAACCAGCACATCATCATCCTTGGTAACCCCCAGGGCCTCCATATTGGCATCATCCAGCTCAAAGCTATAATCCGGAAAAAATACAAAGGGATCAGTCATAAGAAAGGCCAGCTCCGGTGTGGAGGCAGACTGTAAATACAGGTACGGGCTGTCATCATCATAGGGAATAACGGCAAAATCCCGCTCATCCTCAAAGGCCGGTATACCATGCTCGAATGTAATAATCGATTTATCTTCAACTTCAATTTCACCAAATCGTGTAGTATTAAGCTTTCTCATCAATATCCTCCAAATTTACACTGGGTACACCTCATCCAACCATCAGACACCGACGGAGCTCTGCTCCTAGCACCCTTGGGTGCTTCCCCTCAAGGGGAAGGCTAAACCCTCATATCATAGCGTCCCACGGAAATCCACTTTCGTACATATCCCTTGCTGGCCAGCGTGGTCTGGGCGGAGCCAGGTTGGATTTCTGTTTCTGCTGTAGCCGTGGCCTCAATACTGGTAGTATCACTGCCCGGATCCATTCTTCCCTTTATCTCCGATGGATGCACCGTAAATTCCGGGTCAGGAATCTTCACAGCATCCCACTTTGGCCACTGCACCATCTTGCTTCTAAGTCGGGACTTGGCTTCATTGCCAATAAGGTTGGCTCCGGGATGAGCTCCATTCTTGGCGAAATTCCAGCCGGACTGGGTCAGACGGGAGGTGTTGGCCTGTACGTCACTAAAGCCTTCCCCACCATATTTCCTGGCAAAATCCTCATTGTTTAAGAATCCGTAAGCTTTTCGCGCATTGTAGGTATCAATATCAACATCCACCTGGGTAGCAGCTACATCTGCCAGAGGTGGGTCATAATTGCGGTGCAGCTCCGCCGGTCGAAAGGTATTCTTAATGGAACGGGGCTGCTCCTGATGAATGCTAATCTGAGCCATCTCCGTACTGATATTCAAATATTTCATTTCTGACAGCATAGCATCCACCTCTCAATTATCTATTACAAATTTACCTAACCTGTGGTACCCCCTCAGTCACAGAGTGACAACTCCCCCAATGGAGACAAGATTATGCAGGCAGGGTAAAAGGCTAATTTTTAATTAGTGCAAGTAATCTGCCAAGGTTCCCGGCAGGATTTTTGAGCCTACCGACAGGGACAGGCTGTATATTGTCTGATATTCCATCAGCTTGGTGGCCAAATAGGCCACATCAGTGCTGGAAACATCGGTAATATCGCTGGTAATAGACTCATCCTGAGTGGTAAGCATATCAGAGGCTGCAGTATAGGCCTGCTGACGGGCCGCCATGGTGGTCTGGGCCCCCAAAACCTGAGCGTGGGCCGAATCACTGATGGTAAGGCCATCAGCAGCTGCCCAATGATAGTCGGCAGAATCAATCTTGGCAACAGTGTACAATAAATTATTTAACATAGCCGTACCGGAGGCCGGACTATTTTCTGCGTCGAAAATATCCGAACCAAATACATCCTGACCAGTCTGGTTTACCGTATCAGTTGCCCTGTCCACTCCACCAGTCTTCTTTACCATGGAAATATACTTGGCATCGCCGCGATATTCCACCACGTACTGCTTGGTGGTAGCAAACTTTAACGAAACCTTTTCACCGCCAACATTAATATCTGCGCTGAAGGACTCACCGTCAGCATTAATAACACCATATTTATCAAAATAAGTGCTTACATCGGTGCTGCCGCCCCAGCCAGACACTGTACCAGCTTCATCGCCAGGAGCTACCTTACTGCCATCCACAGCCTTATCCTTGTAGCCATTTTCCACAAAATCCTCCGTGTAAACATTACCATTAGCTACATTCATATAATAAATCTGATTATCGCTGCCCTTTAACTTCAACATTTGTGTTACCGTGGTCTTATCATTTACATCATTGAAGTATGATGCCTGGGCTTCGCTAAGGGTCTTGGTTTCCCCACGGGACTTCTTGCTATCGGAAATCTGAAATGGCATGGTGGTATCCGACTGGCCAGAGAATAAATATCTGTCACCAATCTGGGCATTCATATCCGATACCATTTCCTGAACACTAGCCAACAGCTCCTTAGCTATGTCGTGCATATCACTCTCGTTATTGGTAGAATTACCAGCCTGGGTAACCTTTCCCTTAAATTCCTTCATCCGCTCAGTAACATTAATCAATGCCGCATCACTGTTCTTCATCCAGGAAACCGCAGTGGTAATATCATCCTGAAACTGCTGCACATTGGTGAGTGAATTCTGATATCTCAAATATTTGGAATAGCCCACCGCATCATCGGAGCCCCTATGAAGCTTTTTGCCGTCACTCTGTTCAAAGAGCTTGGTATAGGTCTCGTAGGAGCCATTAAGCTGCTTCAGATAGTTGTGGGTCATCATTGTACTGCTTATGCGCATAATCTTTACCTTACCTTTCTTTTTTTGCCATCCCCTCTGGGTAGGGTACCCACAGGACGGGTGAGGTCATCGGTCAATTATTACCTGCCTACCAAGCCAGTGCTATTAATTAGCTTATCCAGCATCTCGTCCATGGTAGTCAGGCACCGGGAGCAGGCCGCATAGCCCTGCTGGAAGGTAATCATATTGGTAAGCTCCTCATCCCAGTTTACGCCGGATGTGGATTCACGCAGGTTTGTAATCTGAGTCATAAGATCACTCTGAAATTCCACCTTATCATTCATATTCTCGGTGGCAGAACCCAATGTGGTCATACTGGTATTATAGTAACTGTAAAAGGACTCATCGCCAATAGAACGGGTTTGGGTATTTACCGCGTCACTGGTATTTTTCTTAACACAGTTAAACAGGGTACTAATCCATACGGCGTTAGATCCATCGGCTACACCATTAATGTTGCCGTCATCCCCCATAGAGCGGGTGGCCAGCTTTTTATGGCCATCCGTAGCGGTAAGATCCTGATTGATCGTCAATTCCTTTATGGCCTGAATCCCCCGCAGGGCCTTGCCATCCTTTTCCATATGCAAATCATCGGGATTGGTGGCAACCCAGGTATAGGTTGAACCGGTGGTACCGTAAAAGTTATCCCCTGGCACCCCGGTTTCTGTTTCCAAGGTATATCCCGCTTTATGCTGGTCGTTGAGGGTAGTCAGCAGGAAAGCGGCCATATTGGACAATTTATCAATATATTCCTTGTCCTCCACAATGGACTGGAGCTGGCCATACAGCTCGCCATTTCCCGGATTAAAGGGAATGTCTGATTCCTTAATTTGCAGTGTATAATCACTGAGTCCGTATATCTCATTATTCAACGGCTTGGAAACAGCAATGTTAACCTTGCTGGTACCATTTACCAAAGTGGTGCCGTTGCACACCAGACTGTACATACCACTTGGAGTTTCGTTAACACTTATATGCATTATCTTGGATAGCTGATCCACCAGCAAATCCCGCTGGTCGCGAAGGTCATTGGCACTGGAGCCGCTGGCTTCCATTTCCATAATCTGGCCATTCAATACAGTTACCCTGTCGGTCATGCTGTTAATATTATCTACACTAAGAATAATTTCTCCGTATACCGATTCAATCTGGGACTGAATCTGTGTTGCCGTAGCATTAATATTCTCAGCAAAATTGTATCCTGCATTAATTACGTTCTGACGGCTGGTAGCGGTACTTGCCGAAGTGGAGCAGTCCACCCAGGCCCTATAAAACTTTTCCATGGAGGCCTGCAATGAATTGTCATCGGAATCATTAAAAATGGTCTCCAGCTTGGTATAGTTTTTGGCCTTGGCGTTATAATAGCCATCATTGGTATTTTCCTTCCAATACTGCCGGTCCGCATAAATGTCCCTGGCCCGGACTATACCATATACCCCTACGCCGGACCCGATATAATGGGGCCGGGAATTTGACCATACGGTTTGGGCCTGATTTGCCACCGAATTCACCTGCTGGCGGGAATAGCCCTCGGTACTGGAATTACTTATATTGTGACCTACTGTATTTAAGCCTACCCGGTTATTTTGAATACCATGTACCATGGTATTCAGTCCATGAAATGTACTTAACATACTTATCGCTCCTGTCTTGGTGTTGCTGCCGCAGCCCATCAGACTCCGGTATCAAACATTTTTCTCCCCTGAACAGGCATCCCACCGTTATTCGGTGTTCCGTAGGTCACCCCCGCACTGGTCTGGGTCATTACATTGATGCTATAGTCAATAAATTCTGAATGTCTATCTAAAAACTGCATATTCTGGGAGTTTATCTCCTTAAGCTTATGCAGTATTTTTTCTTCTTCTGCCAGCAATCTGCTTAGGACTTCCTTATCCGGTGAATTTGGCTGGTCCTTCAGCCACTTTCCAAAGTCCTTCACCTTTAAATCCGACATAATACTGTCCCTGCGTTTATCCAGGCTGCTGATATCTATCATAACTGGTTCAATCTCTGCTGACAGCCTCCTTGCTGCTTCAGCATCGATTTTAATCAGCTTTTCCCGTTGTATTTGTACCAGCTCCAATAATCGGCTCAACAAAAGGAGCTGCTGGCGAAGAATATCGATTATATCCTTCATAATCACACCTCAAGATCCAAATTCTTTTCATGGGAAATTTTTTCCTGGCCTGACTGTCCGTAGGAGGGCTCCACAGTAGTTCCCCCAAGCTGATTCAGCTTGAAATTTATCACATTCAGGGCAGCCGAAATCATGATTTCATTATTTTCCTGAATTGCCTGAACCTTCTTTACAACATCCTCCAGCGTTTTATGAGTTCTTCTCAATACATCACGCATCTGGCCATCGGTACACTGCTCCCACACGCCGCGCATAGCCATGTCCGGCTGTATCTTAACGTATTGCTTCGCCAGCTGGTTGATCACATCCTGACGCTTCTTTTCTGCATTATTGATTTGTTCAATGATGGCTTCCTCCTGAAGGACAATTTTCTCCAGTTCCTTCAGATCCACTGCCGCCAAAGCTGTGCGCTTGTCCTCGCCCAGCTTTTGAAGCTTCTGATATTTGCTTATCAGTGTGGCTATAATCTGTGCTAACTCCTGCCACATGTCGATGCATCCCACCTCTCTGGCCAAGCCGAAGAATTAGAACCGGCTCTGCAGCATACTGGCCGCCAGTTCCCTGCTGTCCACGTGATAATTACCGGCCGAAATCATATTTTCCAGCTCAGCCACACGGTCAGCCCGAACATCGTCCATTGCATTCAATTTTTTCAGCATTTCGCTGGCATTCTGGGCCTTGGTGGAAATGTGAATTTCATCACCTCTCACCTCATCCTGGGCCACCTGGGCCACCTTGTTGGTGCTGCGATGGTTGGCATAGATGCCTGCTATGCTCTGAAGGTTATTGTTTATAATCATGGTCTTTCACCGTCCTTTTCTCATAAGCTAAACCCATATAACATCTAAAAATGAAGACACTTCTGGCCTCTACCTAGGTTCTAATCTTGTATCGAAAAAAAAAGCAGGATACTTAAATCCTGCTTATAAAATATCTTCTTATTAATATACGCTCAGGAACTAAAGTCCCTGCCGGCGTTATACATGGTATGACTCCGGTCAACCTTCGCAGTTGCCTTCTTTTTGGCATCCAGCTTGGCGGCCTGATCCAACAAATCCTGACTGCATTTATCGCAGAACCGGCCGGTAAGGATTTCCGCCCCGCACTTTTCACATGGGTAGGTAATAACTGCACCACCGGCATTGATGAAGCGGCCATTCTTCAGCATGCGAAGAACTATCTTCTCCTTCACGCCGGTTTCCTCAACTATCTGCTTAATGCTGCATTTGTCATGATCGCGTACATAAGTATGTACTACCTGCTCCTGCTCCAGCTCCAGATCATAGCATGCCGGACACATTTTCTGACCAACCTCTACATATAGCTTTCCGCATTCCGGACAATTTTTCAACTTGTTCATTTCACTCACTCCTGCTCCACTAATATATCCCTAATCAACTACATAATTAATCGTCTTTTTATTTAATACACTTAATTATAACCAAAAATATACTTCTCTTCAACAGGTGTTTTGGGTTTTTATAACGCCATTGTTCAAATTTTTCTTCTTCAGAAGAAAAATCTTCCAATTAGCGTTTCAACGAGCTGGGAGATATGCTCGCCAGCTGTTGTAGTTTGTTTTCCCCCACCTAAAGAGGTGGGGGACATCTTAAAGCTCGTTATATGTGCTTTTCCACATCATCTGTGATTGGAGGCTATAACCAGCCCGGCTATGCTTTTGGCCCCGGCTGCCTGCAAAACCTTGGCGCATTCTGCAAAGGTAGCTCCGGTGGTAAATATATCATCCACCAGCAGCACTCTTTTTCCCTTCACCAGGTGACGCTGTGCCTTATCCGCTATGGCAAAGGCCCCCTTAATATTGGCCTTGCGCTCGGCAAATTTCAGGCCAAACTGGGGTCTTGTTTCATGAACCCGTCTCAAGACCTCCCACATTTCGATGCCGGCCTTGGCCATCGTCCCCTCAAAAAACAGCATGCTCTGATTAAAGCCCCGCTCCTTAATTTTTCTTTGATGCAGGGGCACCGGTACAACTATATCAATATTTTCCAGCTCCTCCTGGCCGATACCCTGCTCCACAAAATATTGCAAGGCCTTCACTGCATGCTTTTTCTTTTCAAATTTGGCATCGGCAATCAGCTTCTTGATGGGATCCTCATAATCGCTGAGACACTCCACCCCGCCATTGAACAATTGTCTCAGCTCCTTATCCAAGGGCAGCTGACGTGGATTAAGTATTTTGTTCAGACAAGTCCCGCACCACTGGCCGTTGTGCTCTACATCCCCTTTGCAGGCCGGGCACTTCGGTGGAAATAAAAAATTCAATATTGCTTCAATCATAGCTATCTCACTTTGCCTTCCCCAGTTTTTCTTACCTCATCCGTCTGCTTCGCAGACACCTTCCCCAAAGGGGGAGGGCTTACAGCGAATGTGCCAACCGCTCGGCCAGCAGCGTATACCGCTGCCTGGTTCTGTCATTGGCCACTGCCGTATTCAACGCTGCCTTTGAGCCAACAAGAATAACCCGTTTCTTGGCCCTGGTTATGGCTGTATACAGCAAATTTCTCTGCAGCATTATACGATGGCCCGGCACCAGCGGCAAAATCACCACCGGATACTCACTGCCCTGGCTCTTATGTACACTCATGCAATAGGCCAGCTGCAGCTCACTGAGCTCCGCCCTTTCGTACACCGCTGTCAAATCCTCGCCGAAGCGGACCTTAACATGGGCCTCGTTCATTTCCTCGATAAAGCCGATGTCCCCATTAAACACGCCCTTGTCATAATTATTTTTAGTCTGCATCACCTTGTCCCCAAGACGGAAGCTGCGGATGCTGCTGACAAATTCCGGCTTGTAGCTGGCCGGGGGATTCAGGGCCGCCTGTAGTCTCCTGTTTAGATTTTCCACCCCACAGGCCTGACGATGCATTGGTGAAAGCACCTGGATATCCTCAAGGGGAGAATAGCCCTGCTGAGGCAGTATATCCCGGCACAGCCTCACAATCTGCTGTTCAACTGCCTCGGGATTATTAAGCTCTATAAATTCAAAATCATTGCCGGAGCTATCCGAAGACGCAGAAAGGCTTGGAACCCGTCCCGCATTTATGGCATGGGCATTCATCACGATGCTGCTGGCTTCACTTTGACGGAAAACCTCCGTCAGGCACACCCTGGCCACCACTCCGCTGCGCAGAATGTCCTTTAACACTGAGCCGGGTCCCACTGCCGGCAGCTGATCCACATCCCCCACCAAAATAACATGACAGCCGGCCGGTACCGCCTCCAGAAAATGCCGCATCAGGACAATATCCATCATGGATACCTCATCCAATATAATGGCATCCGCCTCCAGCTGGTCATCAATATCCCGGCCAAAGATCGCACCATCGGAGGAATCCCCTCCCTGGGCCTCCAGCATCCGATGAATGGTCGAGGCCTTACGTCCCGTAGCCTCGCTGAGCCGCTTGGCCGCCCGGCCCGTAGGAGCTCCTAAAATAATTTTCAGCCCCTGGGACTCCAGCATATCAATCATGCCCCGAATCACCGTGGTTTTACCCGTTCCCGGCCCACCGGTAAGCACAAATATGCCATGCTGCAGTACTCCCTGAATGGCCTCCTTCTGGCTGTCCGCCAGGCTTATATCCGCCTGCTGCTGCCATTTTTCCACCAGCCTCAGGGAATTGACCACGTTAATCGGCTTGGCCCTTTCCTGCAAAAACAGCAAATGCTCTGCTGTCTCTACCTCGGCCTGATACAGGTACTCAGGATAAACCAGCAGACTATCCCCCAGCACCTCCTGCTCCAGCACCCCATTGGCCAAATCCTGCTTTAGCACGTCCCAAATGGCTTCACGATTTACCCCCAGGCTTTTTTCCACTTCACTCACCAGCAGATTATCCGGTACACAGCAATGGCCTGACAGGGATATGCGCTGCAGCTGAAATTCCAGGGCCGCCGACAGGCGCATGGCATCATCTGCCTGTAAGCCGATACCAGCAGCAATGGCATCCGCTGTGGCAAAGCCTATACCGTCAATTTCCCGCGCCAAGCGATAGGGATTGGACTCCATAACCTCCACCGCAAAGGAACCGTACTTGGCATAGATTTTTCCCGCATAAATCCCCGAAACCTTGTGCTGCTCCAGCCACAGCATAATCTGGCGTAATTCGGCCTTTTTCAGATAGGAGCGATGGATTTTTTCCGCCGTTTTGGCCCCGATGCCGCTTACCTCCTTCAGCCGTCCTGGGGCCTTTTCAATTATTTCCAGGGTATCACCGCCAAAATGGGCCACTATCCGCTTGGCATTCACCGGCCCCACGCCCTCAATGGCCCCACTGGCCAGGAACCGTTCTATCCCCTCCAGGCTGGTGGGAGCCGCTACCAGCATATGCTCCGCCTTAAATTGCTGACCAAATCGGGGATGCTCCACCCAATTTCCCTTCAGCTCCAGCTGCTGGCCCTGCAACGGCGGTTCCATCTGTACCGTAACAGTCACCACCCCCCGCTGGCCATCGGGGCGCAGGCGAAAAACGCTGAAGCGTCCGTCAGAGCTGGCAAATATTATATTTTCAACGGAACCATGCAATTCCTCCACGGACTCTTTCACTCCTTTACACTAACAACATATCGATATATAACAGCATATTTAGTAGTTTTGAACATTTAGTACCGAAGCGTAAAGAAACTTTTTGTTGCTATACATTGATTATAGTGGGAAAAATCATTTGTTTGAGCGACGCAACGCTAGTCCTGTAAGGGCGAAGCGAGTTATGATTTTTAACACTATATGAAAGCAAGAAAAAGTTTTAGCTTTGGTACGACGTGAAAAACTGCAAATATGCTGTTAATAATTCATATATAAAGTGCATTTATCGGTTGGCAGGGGATGATTCTATGAATAGCGCATGAATGGAACATCCCCGCCTATTTTTTTACGCTTCAGTGAGCTGCTCCCACTTTTCGTACCACTCATCCAGCTCCTTGGTCTTGGCCTCATACTCCTGGGCTATTTCCATACTTTGCTCTGGATCTGCCTGTATCTGGGGACTGTTCATGGTAAGCTCCAAATTCTTCAAATCCATTTCAATGGTGGCGATTTGGGCCTCGGCCCGATGAATCATCTGGGCCCGCTTATCGTCACTCATGCTCTGGATAGCCCCCTTCTTGGCATCAACCTTGGCTTGCTGCTCCTTGGCCTTGGCCCGTTCCGCCTCTGCCTGGGCTTTAGCCTCTGCCTTGGCCTTTTCACTGGCTATACGGTCCTTTGCCGCCTGCTCCTCAGCCAGCTCCGCCGCCTCCCTGGCCTCCTCTTCCTTCTTTCCCCGATAATAGCTGTAATTGCCGTCATATTCGGTCAATTTTCCATCAGCCAGCTCCAGCACGCAGTTGGCTACCTTGTCCAGGAAATAGCGGTCATGGGACACGGTAATATAGGTTCCCGGGAAGGTGGACAGGGCCTCCTCCACGGCCTCCTTGGCCGGAATATCCAGATGATTGGTAGGCTCGTCCAGCACCAAAAAATTGGCCCCGGTCATCATCAGCTTCAAAAAGGCCAGCCGGGACTGCTCGCCGCCGGACAGGTCGCCAATAAGGCGGAATACCTCATCCCCCCGGAACAAAAAGGCCCCCAGATACCGTCGGGCCTGTTCCTCATCCAGGCCGTATTCATAAAGGATTTCATCCAACACGGTGCGCTCCATGTGAAGTCCCTCATGCTGCTGGGAAAAATAGCCAAGCTTTACTCTGGAGCCAATTTTCAGCCGCCCCGTTGGAGATTCCAGCTCTCCCACCAAAAGGCGAAGGAGGGTAGTCTTGCCCGCTCCGTTAGGCCCCACAACGGCCACCCCATCACCCTTTCTGATAAGCACATTAACATGCTCAAACAGGGTCTTATCCGGAAATTTATAGGAAATATCCTCCAGCTCCGCCACCCGCTGGGCACACTCTGCCGGAGCATTAAAGGCAAAATAATTAAAGGCCGCCGTCTCCGCCGGCTTGACAATCCGTTCCAGGCGATTAAGCTGGCTCTGGCGTCCCCGGGCCTGCTTGGACTTAATTCCCGCCTTATACTTGCGGATATAATCCTCAGTCTTTTTTATGTATTCCTGCTGCTTCTCGTAGGCTGTCAGCTGGGCCGCCCGCCGCTGCTCCTTCACCTTCATGTAGTAGGAGTAGTTTCCCTCATAGGCCGTCAGCCCCTTATTTTCCATTTCAAAAATCCGATTGGTAACCTTATCCAAAAAGAAACGGTCATGGGAAATAATCAGGACGCCGCCGGAGTAGCTCTGCAAAAAGCCCTCCAGCCACTCAATCATCTCAATATCCAAATGGTTGGTGGGCTCGTCCAAAAAGAGAAAATCCGGCTGCCTCAGCAGAGCCTTGGCCAAGCATACTCGGGTACGCTGTCCCCCGGAAAAATGCTCCACCCTGCGGTCAAAATCCGCCTCGGTGAACCCCAGGCCAAAGGCGGTACGGCGAATGCTGCTTTCAAAAGCATAGCCACCCATGTGCTCAAACCGCTCCACAATCCGGCCGTACTGGGCCAGCTTCTCCTCATCATGGGTATTGGCCAGCTCCGCCTCCAGGGCCTCCTTGGTGGCCCCCAGGGCCATAACATCGGCAAAGGCACTTTTCAGCTCCTCGTAGAGGGTGCCCTTTACCTCCATATCCGCCTGCTGTTCTACATAGCCGATGGTATCCGCCGGGTCAATGGAAATAGTCCCCCCATCATATTCCTCCTTGCCCAGCAGGCACTTCATCAGGGTGGACTTGCCGGCACCATTGGCCCCCACGAAGCCTACCCGCTCTCCCCGCCTTATCTCAAAGCTTACGTCATTAAACAGTTCATCTATTCCAAAGGCCTTGGACAGGCCTGCAGCCTTTATTGTTCCCATCCTTCTCCTCCGTTCCTTTCTATGTTGTATAAAGTGACGGCTTATTCCGATGGATCCCTACACTCCATCGGCGTGCAGCTGAATTTTACTCAAAATCCTTACCCACATATACCACAGCCTCCATTGGGTCGGCACCATTCATGATGGTACACGGGAATGGCATACCGTAGAACCAATTTACATTTGATTCGTCCGTAACAATAATAGTATGCTCCCGGTCACTCTTGTGCCCTGTATCCACGCCGGTAACATTAAAGCCCTGGGCCATAAGCTTGTTGACCATTCTGGCACCGGCCCCATTTACACCGCTGTCATTAATAACCAATACCGAAATCTGTCCGGGGCCCTCGGCCTTTTTGGTGGATTTTGTATCGGCTTTCTCCGTCCCGGAGCCTTCCTCCTTGACCTTATCCTTCAGGGAAGACTTGGTACCGGTCCCTTCGCCCAGATTAATAATCCCTGTAGGCAGGGACTCCTCATATTCCTCTGCCAGAGACTGAGCCTTTTTCCTGGCATCCTCATTGAGGCTTTGCCCCATTTCCTCTGCCACCATTTCCCTGAGGGATAAAATATCCGGCAGCCAATAGCTTACATCGGCCAGGAAGGCCGGAGTTCCCGGTATCATTTCCGACTCCAGCCCCTGCTCCCTTACCTGAGGCAGCAGCTGGGACAGGGCCACCATTTCCGAAAGGGGCATATCCGTTTCCAGAGTATTGCTGATTACTTCAATAATCTTCGGCAGCTTGGGCAGGGTATACGGGGTAAGCAGCTTGGCCATAACTGCCTTCATAAAATGCTGCTGGCGGCCGATACGGCCAATGTCGCCCTCACCATCCCTAAACCGTACATACTGAATGGCCTTGTCTCCAGTCATATGCTGCATACCGGGGTAAAGGTCAATCACCAGGCCCCCATTATCATCCCAGGGATCCTCATAGTACATTCGCTTTTCCACGTCAATATCGATGCCGTCAATAGCATCGATTATCTCTTCAAAGCTGCTCAAATCAATCAGGGCATAATAATCCATGGGTATACCCAAAAGCTGTTCCACGGTGCTGCAGGTCAGCTTTGGTCCTCCATAGGCGTAGGCATGGTTGATTTTGTCATAACCATGGTCTTCAATCCTGACCCGGGTATCCCGGGGCACTGACATCAGCTCCGCCTTCCCCGTATTCTTGTTGACGGTCAGCACCATCAGGGTGTCACTGCGCCCTGTATCATCGGCCCGCCTGTCCACGCCCATAATCATAATATGGAGCACCTGCTCATCCCGTTCGATACCAGTCTCAGCCACCATGGGCTGCGGCTCCTTTCCATCAAGGAAATAATGGGCCAGGGCCGCTGCCACAACCGTGCACAGAATGGCTCCCAATATGTAAATACGTGTATAATCTCTCCGCCGTCTGCGTTTTGTGCGCATAATAAGTCCTCTTTTCAAAATGATTAATTGTAAAATTCACCACATCGTTTCATTTTACCAAACATAAAAAAAGAGAACAAGTAAAATACTCATTCTCTAACTAAATAACTGGCGCAGGTAACTATTGTGGTTCATGCCGTTCCATCGCTAAAACTTTTTCTTGCTCTTATATAGCGGCAAAAATCATAACTTGCTCCACCCTAACGGACTAGCTTCGCGTCGATCAAACAAATGATTTTCCCACTATAATCAAGGTATAGCAACAAAAAGGTTCTTGACGCTCGTCTCTCAATGTGAACCACAACAGCCACCTGCACCAATTTATATACAAAAAGTGTGCAGGGACTACCAGATGGAGACATTGGGAGGCGGTACGTTAAGAATTTTTATGTGCCTTCCTTGATTTTAGCTCAAAAAGTCAAGTGTTTGAGTTCAAATACAGAGTTAGTTTTGACTTTTTTAGCTATTTAACTCAACTTTCCCACCACAAAAATAAAGCCAATTCCTTGAAAATATTG